>JAOAHK010000173.1 GCA_026415275.1 Anaerolineales bacterium | reverse complement strand
TCCTTATACTGGTGGAGTCACCCACTTGAACGATGTGATCTTGACCATGCCGGTCTTCCATAACGGAGAAATTGTCGCATGGACGGCTAACATCGCTCACTGGAACGACGTGGGTGGAATGGTGCCGGGTAGCATGTCCACCAACGCCAACGAGATCTTTCAGGAGGGAATTATCCTATCCGCAATCAAACTCTTCTCTCGCGGGCAGCCGATTCGCTCGGTCTTTGATATTCTTACTTCGAATTGCCGCATGCCCGATTTCTTGACCGGCGATTTGTGGGCGCAGGTTGCCTCGGTGCGCGTCGGGGAACGACGGGTGTTGGAAATTGTCAACAAATACGGCAAAGAGGTCTTCCTTCAGGCGGTAAAAGACTACCTTGACTATGGAGAACGGGTTAGCCTAGATGCCATTCGCCGCCTGCCGAAGGGTGTCTATGAATTGGTCGAACCTCAAGATAATGGACCAGATTATGTGGTCAAAATCGAGATCACCGATAACGAATTTATCATCGATTTGACCGGCAATCCCGATCAAGATAAGGGTCCGTTCAATATGAGCCGTGACGAAGCCATCACTGCTTGCCAGATTGCCTTTAAGGGCATCACTTCGCCGGAGAGAATTGCCAACGGCGGCACCTTCCGTCCACTAAAAGTGCTTACTCGTAAAGGGAGCGTGTTCGATCCAATCTATCCTGCGGCAATGGGAATTTACTACGAAATCACGATCCGCTTGCATGATTTGATTGTTCGTTGTCTAGCAGAGAAGATCCCAGAATGTCTTCCGGCTGGTGGCTTTGCTTCGGTGTGTGGAGCGCTCTTCGGCGGCATCCACCCGGATACCGGGCGCCCCTATGCGGTGATCGAGCCAGAATTGGGTGGCTGGGGTGGGTCACCGACCAAAGATGGCAACCCCGGTCAGTTCTCCGCCCTGCATGGCGAAACCTATAACTGTCCAGCTGAGGTGGCCGAAGCCCGTTATGGCGTCACTGTGGATTATTTGAGCTTCCATGACGAAGAAGGCGGCGCAGGCTATCATCGCGGAGGCAAGGGAGTGCGCATTGATTACCGCATCCGCTCCGATAACGCGTGGCTGACCGTTGCCTACACGCGCTCGAAAGTGCTGCCCTGGCCGNTTTTAGGTGGCGAACCTGGTTCACCCAACCATGTCATCATTGAGCGCGCCAATGGCGAGAAGGAACGCCACTCGGTAACCAGCGGGTTAACACTGAATACCAACGACATTATCCGCGTGATGACTGGCACCGGGGCAGGCTGGGGTAATCCGCTGGAGCGCCCGGTCGAGAAAGTGGTCGAGGACGTGCGCAATGAGTATATCACCCCGGCAATTGCCGAAAAATCCTATGGAGTCATCATCGACCCAGAAACCTTACAAGTCTTAGGCTTTACCAATGGTAGAAAGCATTAACTTTGGAGATCGAAGATGCATATTCTCTGGATCAACCCGGTCGGCACGACGGCATTTGATGCTGACACCGCCAGAATCCTTTCAGATGTGAAGCGCGCAGAGACAACCGTTAAGGTTGTCTCTCTCCCCTCTAACCGCCCACACCATCTGGAGTACCATGCGTACGAGGCACAGGTGGTAGCGGATATCGTGCGCATTACTCATGCTGCTGCTCAATCCTATGATGCCATCGTCATCGGCTGCTTTTACGATGTCGGCTTGCGCGAAGCGCGAGAAGTTTCTGGAAACGCTGTGGTATTGGCACCTTGTCAATCGGCAACAGCCATAGCCGCAAACCTAGGCAATTCTTTTTCGATTTTAGTCGGTCGGAAAAAGTGGATCCCCAAAATGCGCGAAAATGTGATCCTCTATGGGCATGAACACCGTCTAGCCTCCATGCGCGCAGTTGATTTGGGAGTTCACGATTTCCAAGCCGATGAAGAGAAAACTTGTCAGAGATTGATCCAAGAAGGGCGTAAGGCGGTCGAGGAGGACGGTGCTGAAGTGCTTATCCTCGGTTGTACCGCAGAATATGGCTTTTATCAGAAGATGCAGGATGTTCTCGGCGTGCCGGTGATCGATGCCATTTTAGCTCCCTTCAAGATGGCAGAATTTATGATAGAGTTAGGGAAGCGGATCGACTGGCATCCGAGCCGTAAGGGCGGGAGTGAACCACCTCCAGACTCGGAAGTCAAGGATTGGCAAATCTTTGAGCCATTGCCAATCGATCCGAAAATCTTATTCACCGAATAGGGAAGGAAAACATCTATGGATGTCTTCTCGCAACGCATCGAAAACTTAAAATCTCAGATGAGCCAAGCCGGCTTCGATCTGGTTGCAATTACCACTGCCCCGAACCTGCGTTACTTTAGCGGTTTTGTGCCCCATCTCGATGAGCGTTTCAATGCCTTGCTGATCAGCCAGAAAGAGGTCGTATGGGTGGCGCCGGAATTAAACCGCGAACAAATTGAATCCCATGTGCAAATCCCGCTTGTCTCTTGGCGAGACGATGAAGGACCTCAGGGAGCAATCCGCCAAGCCCTGCAAAAGCTCGGCAGCCCTCGCTCGCTCGGTGTCGATGGCGCTGGGCGGGCGGATATCCTGCTGCGCTTGCAAGAAATTGCCCAACCGCAGAGTAGTCAATCAGCGGATGGCATCATCGCCTTGCTTCGTCAGGTCAAATCGGCGGATGAAATCGAAAAGTTAGCCTTGGCTGCGGCACAAGCCGATCGCGCCGTGCAAGCTGCCATGCAGGCTTGTCGCCCCGGGGCCAGCGAGCGCGAGGTCGCCTGGATAATCGAATCCTTCTTCCGTCAGGATGGGGCAGAACAAGTCGATTTCACCCTGGTTGCGTCGGGACCGAATGGCGCTTTTCCCCATCATCACTATTCTGAGCGCGTTCTCCAAGAAGGTGACGCAATTATTATCGACATTGGGGCGACGCTGAACGGCTATAAATCGGACATAACCCGTATGGTCTACCTAGGAGAGCCAAGCGTCGAGTTCTTGCGCGCTTACGAAGTGGTCAACCAAGCAAATCTAGCCGCGCGGGCAAAGGTGAAAGCGGGGCAGATTGCTCAAGAGATCGACCGCGCCGCGCGCAACACCTTGAAGGAGCATGGTTTGGCAGAGTTCTTCGTTCACCGCACCGGACATGGGATCGGTTTGGATATCCACGAACCTCCGTGGATCATGGAAGGAAACGAGACGCCATTGCAAGCCGGGATGACGTTTAGCATAGAACCCGGCGTGTATCTGGTAGGGAAATATGGAATTCGCATTGAGGATATTGTGGTTGTGACCGACCAAGGCGTGCAAGTTCTTTCTCAAACCCCTCACGATTTGGTGGTTAAATCATCCTAAGCGGGAAGGGAGACATGATCAAACTCACTGTTCTTTATAACCTACCTCCAGATGCTGATCACGAAGCTTTTATGAAATGGAGAACTACAGACCATCAGAAAGAAAACATGGAAATGCCCGGCTTAGTCAAGAGCGATTTCTACATCATAACAGATGCGTGGAAAATGGCGAAAGCCCCATACCGTTACATGACCGAAGCCTATTTTGTCGATCGGGAAAGTTTTGAGAAATCCTTCTACGACCCTGCTTATCAAGAAAAACTAGAAGGCTGGTTGCAAATGATTGCAGATCCTATCTTCCTGATCTCTGAAGAAGTGCTAACCGAGGTCAAGCAAAGTTAGACGCAGTTAACAACACAGTCTTAAAAACGACAGAGAAGTGCAACTGATTCAGTTGCACTTCTCTACTTGTACCACTAGGGCAATGCGTTGCGCAAGGCACAAAAGTTTCTCAATTATTGCTCCCTTCTCAATATGCAGTCATCATCAAAGGTAGATTAGCAATCTGGAAAACCTAATCTCAGTCAGATTTGTATCCAAAGTATTTTCGAGACATTCTATATGGAAAATCATGAAAAAACTATTGACAAGGTACTTGCTTTGCATCATCACTTCTTGTACAATACTTAATGCCAGAGGATATTAAGCGATCAACCCGCTCAATGAAGTTCATCGCTTACCCGGCCAGACAACAACGTTATGGGAGGAGGGAGCCCCCTATGGATATCATCAAGGTATCGGGCAAATCCCGCACCGCTGCAGTGGCGGGTGCAATCGCCGGGGTGGTGCGGGAGCACCAGCATGCCGAGGTGCAGGCGATTGGCGCCAGCGCCATCAATCAAGCAGTGAAGGCAATTGCACTTGCCAAAAACTACTTGACTGAAGATGGCTACAACATTGTCATCATCCCTGAATTTGTGGATGTGGAGATCGACGGCAAAGTCCGCACAGCGATCCGCTTTGTTGTAGAACCGCGCTGACCCGATCACACCCCTTAAAGAAAGGGGGAAATTTTTACCATAACAGAAGACTGGCTTCGGTGCTATATTTTGGCGCGCCGAGTGTCAATCTTATGTCCATCTATTGTGTTTTTCAGTAAAATAAGATGGTGAGGAATCACCGATTGCTGTTGCTATTTTGGGTTCTCAGTCCGTTTGGATGGATAGCTTGTACCCCCAATCCATCCTATCCCCTACCTTCAGCTCCTATTCAGCCAGACACCACGCTCACAGTTCAAAACCAGCAGCTTGCGCGCGCTCTCTCGTCAACTCCAAGCCCAACGCAAAGTCATACCCCGACTGCAATAGAGAAGGTTTCTCTGTCTTCCGCAGCAATTACGCCATCTCCTACCATCTGCGCAGAGACTGGACAGATGATCCAAGATTCACTTAAGAGCACCAAACTGCGCCATCCATTGGATTACCGCATCTATCTACCGCCTTGCTATGACAAACAAATCGACATCCGTTATCCTGTCTTGTACCTTATTCATGGGCAAAGTTACAACGATGATCAGTGGGATCGCCTAGGTGCTGACGATGTCACCGAGCGACTCATCCTACAAGGGGAAATCGCTCCTTTCCTAATTGTGATGCCAAGAGACCGTTTGTGGGAACAGCCCCAAGACGATCCTTTTGGGGAGGTTCTGATCCATGAACTCATCCCATGGATCGATGATACTTATCGAACTGTTCCCGATCGCGCTTACCGGGCAATCGGTGGGCTCTCGCGCGGTGCGGGCTGGGCGGTGCATCTAGGATTGCGCTACTGGACAATGTTTGGCGCTATCGGTGCTCATTCTCTCGCAGTTTTTGAGAGTGATGCTCCCAAAATTGAGCGTTGGTTGGCTGAAATCCCACCCGATGCCATGCCGCGCATCTTCTTGGATATAGGCGATCGCGATCGCCCGCCCATTCTCCAATCCGCAATTTGGTTTGAGCAGTTATTAACCCGCAAGCAGATTCCCCATGAATGGTATCTGTATTCTGGTTATCATCACGAAGCCTATTGGCAAGCGCATGTCGAACAGTATATCCGTTGGTACGCTGCTCCTTGGACAGAGACTGAATTTGATATAATTGAGCCATGAGCCTTACTAGAGAACAAGTTGACCATATTGCCCGGTTAGCCCGCCTCAATCTGAGTGACGAAGAACGCGAACGGTATCGCGAACAACTCTCAGCAATTCTCGATCATTTTCAACGCTTGCAGGAACTCGATACCGAATCGGTGCCGCCCACTTTCCGAGCTGTGGAGTCGCAGCGGCCGCCGCGTCCCGATGAGGTGCAATCTTCTCTTTCCCGTGCAGAGCTTTTTTCTAATGCTCCTGAGGTAGAGCAAGACCAATTTCGCGTTCCTCCAATCCTGGATTCCTAGGACAATTTAACGATGAACGACTTGACCAGTCTTAGCCTTCAACGCGCCATTCAAGGGTTACGCAAGGGAGAGTTTTCCTGTCGCGAGCTAATTGAAGCTCACCTTGAACGGATCCAGAATCTGGACTTTGACTTGAATGCCTATTTGTACACAGATGGAGAGGGTGCGCTTAAGCAAGCTGAAATTGTCGATCAAAAACTTGTCGAGTGGCGTAAGTTATCACAAGGCGAGATCCCTCCCTTATTAGGAATTCCCCTTGCAGTTAAGGATATCCTATGTGCTGTCTCTTATACACATCTCCGA
>JAOAHK010000172.1 GCA_026415275.1 Anaerolineales bacterium | reverse complement strand
CCGCGCACCCTTTCTGGTGCACGGGCGCAGCGGAGAGTTGCGCTTCGGCCATGTGCAGTTGGTGGATGCTCTCCTGCACGACGGCTTGTGGGATGCCTTCGAGAATTGGGGGATGGGAGATGCAGCGGAGTTTATCGCCCAAGAATGGGGGATTTCGCGCCAAGAGATGGATGAGTTTGCCTATCAAAGCCATCAAAAAGCGCTGTGGGCAATCGATCATGGGAAATTCAAAGCAGAAATTGTGCCAATTGAAATTCCTACCAAGAAAGGAGCAACGCTGATTTTTGATACCGATGAGACTCCGCGGCGCGATACCTCGCTAGAATCCCTGGCTGCGCTTAAACCCGCTTTTCAAGCTAACGGAAAGGTAACCGCAGGCAATTCTCCTGGTTTGAACGACGGTGCAGCCGCAGTGGTGGTGGCTGCGCGTGAGAAAGCGGAACGATTAGGGCTTTCCGCTATGGCGCGCATTGTGGGCTATGCCCAAGCTGCGGTTGATCCAAAGCATCTTTTCATTGCTCCTGCAAAGGCAATTCCCAAACTCTTGAAACAAGTGGGTTGGAGCTTAGCCGATGTTGACTTGATCGAACTCAACGAAGCTTTTGCTGCTCAGGTCTTAGCAGATGGAAAGGCACTAATTGACCAGGGGTGGGATTGGGCAAAAGTCAATGTGCATGGCGGGGCCATTGCTCTCGGACATCCGATAGGAGCGAGCGGCGCCAGGGTGCTGACGACCTTGATCTATGCCTTGAGAGACCGTCAGCTCGAGCGCGGTATTGCTTGCCTTTGCTTAGGCGGGGCAGAGGCGGTGGCGATGGCGATTGAGTTATTGGATTGAGAGGAGGTCCAAATGGAAATTCGCGAAGTTTATGTCATCGGCGCCGGCACAATGGGCAGCGGCATTGCTCAAGTGGCAGCAATTGCCGGCTATCACACCACTGTGATGGATATTATCCCAGAACAATTGGATAAAGCGAAAGCGACCATTCGCCGTTCGGTAGAAAAATTGCTCAGCAAAGGGCAACTGACCGAAGAGCAGGCGAAACGGGTGGATGGAATCCGCTATGAAAAGGAGATGAAATCGATTGGCTTTGCCGATTTAGTCATCGAAGCGGTCGTAGAAGACTTCGCTGCAAAACAGGAAATCTTTCGCAAAGCAGATGGCTTGTGTCAGGATCAAGCCCTTCTCGCCTCGAACACCTCTTCGATTTCGATCACCAAAATTGCGGCTGCTACGCATCGGCCGGAAAAAGTGATCGGGATGCATTTTATGAACCCAGTGCCGCTGATGCGTTTGGTGGAAGTGATTCGTGGGTTGTTGACCTCGGATGATACATTGCAAACAATCCTCGATGTCTGCCGGCGAATGGGAAAAGAACCTATCGAAGCGAGTGACTCGCCGGGTTTTATTTCCAATCGCATCTTGTGTCCGATGATTAACGAGGCAATCTTTGCTCTACAGGAGGGAGTTGGCACCCGAGAGGCGATTGACGCGGTGATGAAATTGGGCATGAATCACCCTATCGGACCGCTGGCGTTAGCCGATTTGATCGGCCTAGATGTGGTTCTGGCAGTGATGGAAATCTTACAGCGCGATTTGGGCGAAGACAAATACCGCCCAGCATATTTGTTACGTAAAATGGTAGCTGCAGGAGAGCTAGGTAGAAAAACAGGACGAGGATTCTATGAGTATGCTTCCTAAGGAGGAAATTTACGACTATGTCGTAATCGGCTCTGGCTTTGGGGGGAGCGTTGCCGCCATGCGCTTGGCGGAGAAAGGGTATCGCGTTTTAGTCATCGAACGCGGCAAGCGCTACGAAGATCAGGATTTCGCTAACACGAATTGGAAATTCTGGAAATATCTCTGGTTACCGGCCTTGCGCTGCTTTGGCATTCTGGAATTGAGCTTTTTCAAAGATGTCTTTGTGTTGCATGGCAGTGGCGTAGGAGGCGGGAGTTTGGGGTATGCCAATGTCCTGATGGAGCCCGATGACCGTTTGTTCGAGAATCCCGCCTGGCGGGAGTTAGCCGATTGGAAGACAATCTTAAAGCCGTATTATCAGCTTGCCAAGCAGATGCTGGGGGTCAGCCCAAATCCCAAGCTTTGGCACGCCGATCAACTCTTGCGCGAAATCGCCACAGAACTGGGGATGGAACACACCCTTCGTCCGACGGAAGTGGGAGTTTTATTTAGCGAAAACGTAGGTGTTGCAGAAGATCAAGAGGTAGAGGACCCTTACTTTGGTGGGAAAGGTCCCAAACGGCGCACATGTAAACACTGTGGAGCGTGTATGGTGGGCTGCCGCTATAACGCCAAGAATACGCTGGTGAAAAATTATCTTTGGTTTGCCGAAAAGTACGGCGCGAAAATTCTGCCCGAAAGCCAAGTGACCGATATACGCCCGATTAACGGTAAAGCTCCTGCCCGATATGCCCTCACAGTGAAATCGTCAACCCGCTTTTGGAGACCGCCTTGGCAAGTCCTGTGTAGCAATGTTGTCGTTTCTGCGGGGACAATTGGGACGCTGAAGCTGCTCTGGCATTGCCGTGAACGGGAGAACTCTTTGCCAAATCTCTCGCCGCGCTTGGGGGAAAACGTGCGCACGAACAGTGAGTCGTTGCTTGGAGCGGTGAGTCGATCCAAAGCTATCGATTATTCCAAGGGGATCGCCATCACCTCGATCTTCCAGGCGGATGCAGTAACGGCGGTTGAGCCGGTGCGTTACCCGGCAGGTTCTTCTTTGATGCGCNTTCTCAGTGCGCCATTGGTCAGCGGTCAAAAGCCGCTCATTTTCCGCTTGCTCGAATCGATCTTTCTGATGCTAAGTCATCCGATGGAGACCCTGCGAGCCTACATTCTGCCCGGTTGGGCGCGGCGCACGACCATCCTGTTGGTGATGCAGACCGAAGACAGCCGCTTGCGCCTGAAATTGGGGCGACATCTCTTTACCGGTTTTCGCAAGGGGTTGATCTCGGATAGCAGCGGAGAAAGCGTGCAAGGCATCAGTTCGATCGGGGAATGGGTTACGCGCCGCTTTGCAGAGAAAGCCAATGCGGCGCCGGCTGGCGCAGTCAACGAGAGCTTGCTCAATACCCCAATGACTGCTCATATCCTCGGCGGAGTGCCTTTTGGGAGAAATCGCGAAGAGGGCGTTATCGGGTTAGATTGTCAAGTGCATGGCTATCCGGGTTTATATGTTGTCGATGGTTCGATTGTGCCGGCAAATCCGGGGGTGAACCCTAGCTTGACCATTACCGCTTTGGCGGAATATGCCATGGCGCAGATTCCGCCAAAGGGTTAATCCTATGCCCTTTACTGGGTTTAGAGGGCGGACGGAGATGTCCGCCCTCTGTTTGACGAATCTCGACAAACTCTGTCAATGAATGAAAAACGAAGAAACAAACGGAGCAAGCAGTCTGTAGTCAGCAATTTACGGTATTGGAGGGTTAGCCCTGGAATCCGCTGCTGAGGATATAGTTTTCTAAACCGCGGATTTCGCTTTCGCGGCTTTCGACTGCAGCTTCCATTACATCCCGTAAGGAAAGGATGCCAACCATCTGGTTGTTTTCGACCACTGGCAAGTGGCGGATATGAAATTGTTTCATCAGCGCCATGCACTGATCGACGGTTGTTTGTGGGGTGACGGTGACCATCTTCTCGACCATGTCTTCTCGGATCGGGGTGTCTTTAGCGCAGCGGCCGCGGAGTTCTCCTTTGCGAGCGTAATCTCGCTCGGTGAAGATGCCGATGACCTTGTCACCTTCCATCACCATGACGGCACCAACGTTAGCTTCTTCCATCACCTTGAGTGCCTCCAAGACCGTGGCATCGGCAGCGACGCTGTGATGGGGACGCTGTCCGATCACTTCGAGCAGAGCTTTGACTGTATTCATCTGTGTACCTCCTTTAGCTTATGATTCACTAATTTAGATATTTCTCTAATATCGAGCGTGTCAGTTGGGCATCCGCTTTGCCTTGCGTTTGTTTCATCACCTGACCGACAAACCAGCCCAGCAATCCGGTTTTACCTTTTCGATAGTTTTCTACCTGTTCGGGGTTCTCGGCGATCAGTTGTTGGATCATCCCTTCTAAGGCATCGGCATCGCTCACTTTGGCTAAGCCCTCTGCGGAGACAATGGCTGCTGGGTCTTTGCCGCTGGTTTGCACTTTATCCAACAGGGCTTTGCCGGTAGAGGTGTTGATGACATTCTCATCGACCATGCGGATAATCTGAGCTAAATACGCCGGCGTGACTTTGAGATCGGCGGCAAGGATGCCGAGTTCGTTGATCATGCGCAATAGATCATTGATGATCCAATTGGAGACGCGTTTGGGGTCGCCCTGATAAGCTTTTAGGGCAGCCTCATAATACTCGGATAAAGACCGTTCGGAGGTGAGGATATCGGCATCATAAACGGGCAGTCCATATTGTTGGACAAAACGGGCGCGCCGCTGCAAGGGCAGCTCGGGTAAGGTGCTCAGCACGGCGCTTTTCCAGGCTTCATCGATTTGCAAGGAGAGCAAATCGGGTTCGCGAAAATAGCGGTAATCGGCTTCAGTTTCTTTCGAGCGCATTTTGCGCAGCACGCCGCTCTCTTCGTCCCATTCGAGCGTCCAGGCTTCGATGCGGTTGCCGGCTTCGACTTCGCGGATTTGACGTTGGATCTCGGTTTGGATCGCATCCCGAACGGCAACAATAGAGTTGACGTTCTTGATTTCGGTCTTGGGGTTGAGCACATTGGAACCTTTCGGGCGGATAGAGACGTTTGCATCGCAGCGCAAGTGTCCCTTTTCCATATCCGCTTCGGAGATGCCGATCCAGCGCAACAATTGGCGCAGGCGGATAATGTACTGGGCGGCTTCGTCCGCGGAGTGCAAGTCGGGTCCGGTGACCATTTCCACTAAGGGAACGCCACAGCGGTTAAAGTCGATGAGCCGCCGCCCAAAGTCGTTTTTGGTTTTCCCGGCGTCTTCTTCTAGGTGAAGTTTCTGGATGGTCACTTTGCGCTCGGAGCCATCCGGCATCGGAAAGGCAAGGTAGCCACCGCGGGCGATGGGCATGTTGTATTGGCTGATCTGGTAGCCTTTGGGCAGATCGGGGTAGAAGTAATTCTTGCGGTCGAAGTAAGAGATGGGTTGGATTTCAGCGTTCATCGCTGCGGCAAGGAGCATGGCTTTTTCAACCGCAACTCGGTTCAAGACCGGTAGCACTCCGGGCATTCCGGTGCAGACCGGGCAAATGTTGGTGTTCGGTGGATCGTTCCACGAATCCGCTTTGCAAGGACAAAAGATTTTGGTCTGCGTGTTGAGTTGAATGTGCGTTTCTAATCCGATTACAGCTTCGTATTCTGTCGTCATCCTCGTTTCCCTGCCTAGTTGGGAAGATTCTTTTGGTTGAGCTCTCGCAGAGTGTCTTTGGCGTTCCAGCGGGCTGCTTTTGAGTCTAGGGTTGCCATTTGTTGGGCAACCTCTATGGCTCTTTGTTGCAGGTAGCGGTTGCGCTTTCCGATTTGACGCAATGCCCAATTGACTGCTTTCTTTACGAAGTTCCTCTCATCGCTGGCGTGGCGCAGAATGATTGGGAAGAAGGCTTCGAATGCCGCATTGGGCGCGCTTTTATCATGGAAAGCCAACGAAGCCATCAGGGCAAAGCCAGCCCGTTTGAGGAACTCTGTTTCTTTTTCGCTCCACTCAACTGCCTTGGTATAGGCGTATGGGGTTTTGTCGAACAGATTCAGGCAAACTTGATCGCAAACGTCCCAAGAGTCGAATTGGCTTGCCCATGTGTCCATTTGTTCGGGGGTTACCTTTTGGGGATCATCGATCATGCTTGCCAAAATTCTAGCTTCGTGGATGCCACTTGCCCACAATTGTTGTGCCAATTCGTGGTCAGGCTTGTATTGTTTCGCCAGCTTGCGCAGGGTGGGGATAGAGATGCCTAAAGTGTCCTTGGGATTGATCCCAAAGCGTGCCATCCCAGCTACATGATCTGGGTTGGCACACTGACGGAGGGCCTCAAGTATCTCATCTAACTTGTTCATA
>JAOAHK010000171.1 GCA_026415275.1 Anaerolineales bacterium | reverse complement strand
AGGGGATGCAGGGTCAGAGCAGTGAGGGCTTTGGCATACGAGCCTTCTACTGCTGCCGCGATGGTCAGTCGCTCGTAGGCTTTCACCTGTTGCATCAGCCCCAAACAATGTTGCGGAATGTTGCCAACGCTCAGCGGTTGGATCACCCCTCCGCTCACAAAGGCTGCTATCTCAACCACATCTGTATCTTCCATACCCCGAACGGCACCCTGATTGGGGAGGTTGAGGATCATTTGGCGGGCTGCACCGCCGCTTAAACACTCAATCAAATCGAGTGCCACGCCAGCATATCCTTCCGAGGAAAGCGACTCGGCAAGGGCAGCGTCAATCTGTTCTAAGTTGTGCGCCTGCCCGCTTTCGCTCACCATATAGGTCTGACCGCGCTTTTTCAGATATTCCTGATAAGCATGTTGCATCCCTTTGTAGTCCTCTTGGGCGCGCAGAGCGCTCAGTTCGGCAAACAAACTCTCGTTCCAGACTGCTAATTGCTCACCGCGGCTGATGCCCGCCTGAAGGATATTCTGCACTGCCTGCTGGGTATGGTAGTAATAATACAGATACTCATTGGGAATCATGCCCAGCGCAGTGATTAGGATGGGGCTGAAGGGCAAGCCTGGCACACGATCGAGTTGGCGAATCCATTCCAAAAAGCGCGGTAAATGGTCTTCACCTTGGTAGATCACGCGGCGAATCCAACCAAGATGGTTGAGTCCAAAGTAATCAAGAAACACGTGGTCTGGTGGAGCGTTCAGCAAGGCAGCGAGGGCGCGGCGCATCGTGTGCGGCGCATCACAGATGCCCACACTGCGTTGCCAGCCACTCACCTGAACCAAGGCTTCGGCAAGCATCCCTGCTGGGTTGGCAAAATTGATGATCCACGCCTGCGGACAGAGAGCTTTCATCTTTTCTGCTACGGCAAGCAAAACGGGGATGGTGCGCAAGCCCATGGCAAAACCCCCAGGACCGGTGGTCTCTTGCCCCAAGACGCCGTGGTTCAGCGGCACACGCTCGTCGATCGCCCGGGCGGGCATGCCGCCAATGCGAAAAGTGGTGATGACATAATCAGCGCCTTGCAGGGCAACGTCTAAATCGGTGGTACGGTGGATGTGAAAGCGCGGTGGATTGGCTGCTTCGAGCGGCGCAGTGAGGGCAGCGATCAGATCCAGTCGCTCTGCGTCAATGTCCATCAAAGCCAATTCACTCAATCCTAATCTTGCTTGGCGGAGCAGAATGGCTTGGACGATCAGCGGCGTGCGCAAGCCCGCCGCGCCGAGAATTGCTAGCTTAATTCCCATGAGCTATCCTTGCATGGCGAGGAGATTTTCGACAAAGGGATGAAAACGCACGTAGCGGTAAGCTTCGCCATACGCTACGCCAATGCGCTGCCCAATCTCGGCTGCCTGTGCCCGCATTGCCCAAGCCAGTGCTTGCAGAGGGTCTTCTAGCATATCACCCAACACCGCCCGCAAGTCCAAGCCGGCAAGATTAGCTTGACGCACAACGTCTTCCACCAAAAACTTCACCTGACTGTGGTGCTCGCCTATGGCGGCTATTTTGCGCTCTATCGTTTGACTGATGTCAATAATCTTGTTTGCATTGGGTAAATTCTCACCGTAGAAGTATTTTTCGACCACGAAATGGGGTTTCAACCCCTCACTGAGATGTTCGGGATGCATCAGCGGCAAGTTGGCGAAGTGAAGGGCATCCGAGGCTGCCCAAGCCACGGCGCGATGGTCAGGATGGACTTCATAAGGCGCAAAGGCGTCTTCGGCAATGACAATCTCAGGCTGATATTGGCGAATTAGGCGGATAAACTGTTCGCGCAACATACCGGGCGGCAGGGTATCCACCTCTAGGTCAGGGTGATTGAGAAAGATAGGCGGCTCGGCGCCGAGCGTTTGCGCAGCACGCAAAGCCTCTTCCCTGCGGGTGGTTGCTAGCGTATCGGCTTCCAATTCAAATGAACCGCGCCGCCCGTCGCTGGCAACGGCGATATAGACCTTTGCACCTTCATCAATGAGCTTAGCCAACAGACCCCCGGCAAAGAACTCGGCATCATCCGGATGCGGGACAAGAGCAAGCACTGTTTTCGACATCAGACCTCCTCAAGGTGGATTATATCCGTAAGTTCTGGGTTAGGACACCAGAAAATCGGGTAAATTCGGGCATGGATGAGTTCCCGCTAAGGTGAATCTCTCCAAGGTATTGGCTTCTTTTGTGTTAAACTCAGGCTTTGAGGAAAGTCAACATCGTCCGAACCGTTTTCAGTGGAAAAAGAGCGACAAACAAAATCTCCTATGAGCCATCTGCACACCTTGCGTCTCTTGCCAGGCCAAGACCTTCGCGATGAAATTCAGCATTTTGTCAACACTCAGAACATCCAAGCTGGCGTGATCCTCAGCGCGGTGGGCAGCCTGACTCACGCCACGCTGCGCCTAGCCAAGCATTCCAGTTACAGCAAGTTTGAGGGACCTTTTGAAATTGTCTCAATGACCGGCACGGTTTCGGTGCACGGCTCGCACCTGCATCTCGCCATTTCGGATGGAGAGGGGAAAACGATCGGCGGTCATCTGCTCAGCGGCTGTACGATTTACACTACCGCCGAGATCGTCATTGTGGAATTGGAAGATGTCGTTTATTACCGCGAACCGTGTCCGCTTTCCGGCTACAACGAGCTGGTGGTCAAGCCGCGCTGAAGTCGCCCAGAGACCCACCAAAAGAGGAGGAACGCAGCGCCAAAGCTGACGGCTAAGATCGCCATCAAGCTGTATGCACCGCGTTGCGCCATCTGTTGCCCGATGATCCAAGGGTAGAGCATGGCACCGAAGCTCCCGCTCGCCCACAAGATACCCGCTAAGGAACCCGTGATGGCTGCTCGTCTTTCCAAAAAGGCAAAAGTGGTGGGGAAAAGCGGTGCCAGACAGACGCCAACCCCCAAAGCACCTGCCCAAAGCCACCCGATGGAAAGCGGATTGAGCAGAATGACGCCTAAGCTCAACAAGATTCCACTGTAGCAAATTGAGACCATACGGCGCAGTTCTAAGCGCCGCGTGAGCGGGATTGCCATTGCCCGCCCTAAGAGAATCCCAACCCAATAAAACGAAGTGAGCATCCCTCCGCTTTGTTCCGTGGCGAGGTTGAGCGAAAAGGCATAGGCGGAAAGCCAGCCGCTGAAGGACACCTCGCCGCCCACATAAATCAGGACGATGAGACAAAATAACGCAAACCAAATGGGCTTCAATCTACTCTTAGAGTCCGCTCTTTCTTCCGTTTGGGGGTCCGGCGCGGGGATCAACCAAAAGGCTACAGCCAGCGGCAATTTGAGCAATGCCAAGGCTCGATACCCCCAAGTGCCGCCGAGCAGAGAGAAAAGCAGGGGCGAAACCACTCCGCCCAGGGCTGCCAACAAGAACATCCCGTTGAGATAGGGGGCAGAGTGTTCCCGATACGCCCAAACCAATTGCAGGTTACAACCCACATCCAACCCGCCTTCGCAGGCGCCGATGACGAACATGGCCGCCATGAGCAGAGAAAAAGCGGTAATGGCTGGCAGGGCGCCGAGAGCCACTGCCGCGATCGACAACGCCACGCTCAACAGCACCGAACCGTTCCAGCGTTGGAAAAGCCTTCCCCCGACCAACGACCCACTCAGATAACCGGCGGAGCGGGTGAGAAACAGCAAGCCCCAAACTTCGGTTTGCGTTGCCGTGTTTGCGCCAAGGTAAATGAGGCTCGGACCTAACGATGCAATGGTCGCCCCTAGAATAAAATAGGCTGCATAGTAGGCAACGGTTTGTTTGGCGCGCTGATTCATGCCGCGCACTGTTTTTCAAAGGCATCTAGAAATTCTTGCGGGGTGCAAACCACCTCTGCCAGCCCTAAGCGCAAGCCCAAACGGGTGATCTGTGGCGGATCGACATACGTTTGAGCTAAGATTTCCGTTTGCCCCAACACTGTTCGAGTATGCCCATCTAGGAGCACTTGTCCGCCTCCCATCACGATCACCCGCGCAAAGTTCTCGGCGCAAAAGTCGATGTCGTGGGTGATGGTGACCACCGTTTTGCCGCGCCGCTTCAATTCGGCAATAATCATGGCAAGGTGTGCCACCGAAGCGGCATCTTGCCCGGTGGTGGGTTCGTCAAAGACCAGAATTGGGGTGTCCATCGCCAGGATTGAGGCGATCGCCACCATCTTGCGCCAAGTGGGAGAGAGATCATACGGGTTGGTGGTGCGCATCGCTTGCAGTTGGGTGAGTTGCAAGGCATCTTCAACGAGCTCCTGGATGCGCTCGCCGGAATAGCCCAAATTGCGTGGTCCGAAGGCGATCTCGTCGGCAACCGTTTTGGTAAAGAGTTGCTCATCGGGATTCTGAAAGACATAGCCCACCCGCCGGGCGAGCTTGGCAACCGAATAATGACGTGTATCCCAATCGCCGATGCGCACCCGCCCCTCAGTTGGCAACAGCAAACCGTTCAAGTGTTTAACCAGCGTCGTCTTGCCAGCACCGTTCTGACCAATGATCGCTACCTGCTCACCGGGCGCAATCTCCAAAGAAACCCCGCGCAGGGCAAGCACACCATTCGGGTAACGGAAAGAGAGGTTTTCAATCTGGATGTTCATCGTTATCCCTGCTTTCTTCGGGCGTTGCGCAGGGCTGAGAAGCCCGCTACGGCTTCTTCCAGAGTGACGGGTAGCGGCCGCTCTTTTTGCCATAGCCCCCGGGGGAGGGCAAGGCGCGCCGTGGTGGTGTAACGCGAAACACCGAAGCCTTTTTCGACCAAGCGCGCATCGGTCAACACCTCGTGCGGCTTGCCCTCTAGGTAGATTTTCCCTTCCCAAAGGGCAATCACCCGGTCGGCAAACTGGGCAATCCACTCCACCTTGTGTTCCGCCATGACCACGGTCATGCCTTGTTCAGCCATTTTGCGGATCACGCCAAACACCTCGCGCGTCCCGATCGGGTCCATTTGCGAGGTTGGCTCGTCTAACACCAGCACTTTGGGCTGCATAACCAAGATCGAAGCCAAGGCAACGCGCTGCTGCTGCCCGCCAGAGAGGGAATAAGGTGAGCGGTCGGCGAGATCGGCGATGCCGGTCATCTGGAGCACTTCCTCAACGCGGCGAGCAATCTCAGCCCGGGGCACGCCGCTGTTCTCCAGCCCAAAAGCGACTTCCTCGAAGACGGTATATTTTGCCCCGCTGATCTGGTTGAAAGGGTTTTGAAAGACCAAGCCCACTTTTAGCACCCAATCCGAGAGATCGGAGTCTTGGGCGAGCACGCCATCCACTTCCACAATTCCCTTTAGCTCGCCTTTGTAAAAGTGCGGGATGAAGCCGGCAAGCGTGTAACACAAAGTCGATTTTCCGGCGCCATTCGGGCCAATGACAGCCACGAACTCCCCCTCTTCAACTTCTAAGTTAATATCTTGGAGGGCGGGTTTCTCGGTGAAGGGGTAATGATACGTGACCTGCTGAAGTTTGACGATGGGCATGTTGGGTCTCTATGAAAACCAGATGCGACTGACCAGCGAGGCAAGCATAACAAGGATCAGCAACCAGCGCAACCCCCTGTCCAGCGGGCGGTCGTAAATCTCCCGTAAGGAGGTCTTCGGACGGCGGGAGGTGAAACCACGCGCCTCGATAGCAATGGCGCGCTCCTCCACTTCCACCAGCGAGCCGAAGACCAAGGGTCCGACTAAGGGCACCAGAGCTTGGACACGGCGGGCGAAACTCGATTCGCTATCCAGACCGCGCGAGCGCTGGGCAGCAATAATCGTATTGGCTTTGGCTTGCATTTGGGGGATGATTTGCAACGTGGCAATGATGACATAGGCAAATTGCCCCGGCAAGCCGCGCTGAGTGAGGTCGGACATCAGCTCGCTGGGATGGGTGGTTAACATAAACAGGGTGAAGGAGGAGACCATGACGAAAATGCGCACTGCGTTGGCAAAGGCGTACATCAAGCTCTCTTGGGTGAGGGTGAGAAACCAGAGCTTAGCTAAAACCGTCTCCCCGCCGGGGATGAACAAGGCTTGCATGACAAAGAGAAAACCGGCGGCGGGCAAGATCAACCTGGTTGCAGCGGTGAAG
>JAOAHK010000016.1 GCA_026415275.1 Anaerolineales bacterium | reverse complement strand
GTCTTACCATTGATTCGCCTCCTTCCTTGTGTAAAAAACTATTTTGGAAAACGGCTAAGAATAACCGCTTCACTCGGTAATACAGATTTATCTCCTAAAGATAATGCTGCTGGAGCCTTAATCTCTTTATCCGGAGAGCCTTGATAAATGAGAATACGTGTGCCCTCCTCAGCATATTTCATTTCGACATAAGCCTGTCCAGTTAAAAATCCTTGTTGATCGATTGCGCAACTGGTGACCCAGCCGATCATTCGACCGCGCTTGTCCAAGACTGGATCCCCACCATGCGCCATCCGAACTCCTTTCTCTAAGAATTGGAAACGCACCACAACACCTTTGCGAGTCTTTTCTCGCTCCACAAATGCCTGTCTTCCAATAAACCATGGTTTATGGAGCTTTACGTAACTGCCAAATCCACCCTCTGCGACACCTAAATCGCGTTCGCCCCGTTTCCCCGATCCTTCTCCCATCTCATGCCCGTATAGAGGTAAGCCAGCTTCTGTGCGTAAGGAGTCGCGCGCCCCTAATCCAACCGGTTTGAGACCAAAGGGTTCCCCCTTTTCTAACAGTGTTTTGAACAAATCGGTGGCTTGATTGGGATGGACAAAAAGCTCAAAAGCCATCTTTTCGCCTGTGTAGCCCGTGCGCGAGACAATCAAATCAAATCCACCAATGATTGCATCGCACAACTCAGTTCGCTTCAGAGCCATGACTCTTTTCCGTGTTTCAGAGTCAACCCCGAGCGAAAGCAAGATATCGCGGGATTTCGGTCCCTGTAGGGCAATATCCACCCGCATATCCTTGCCCTCTTTTGGATCACGTAAATTGCGCAGGCGAGCATTGCGCCCGAAAGCCCGCGACCAGGGCCGCTGGCGGTCAATACACACTTTCCCCTCTAAAACCGCATTTAGCCATGTCCAATCCTTATCATCATTAGAGGCATTGACAACAACCAAAAAGTTATCCAAAGCGCGGCGATATACCAATGTATCATCAATGACATTAGCATCTGGATCGAGAAAATGCGTGTAGCATGATTCACCAACACCTAACCCTCCTATGTCATTCCCGCAAACGCAATCCAAAAACGCTGCCGCATCAGCCCCTTCTACCTGATAGACTCCCATGTGAGCGACATCGAAGATTCCGGCTGCGGTACGGGTTGCTTGATGTTCTTCAACAACAGAACTATACCAAACTGGCATTTCCCACCCGGCAAAGGGAATTAACTTTGCTCCTAACTGACGATGTAACTCGTTGAGTGGTGTCCGCTTTAGTTCCCCTTCGGATTGAGTCCATTGGAAATCAGGCTTGGCTTCACCAATTCCTCCGGACATCCCGATAAAATAGGGTTTTTCAGCGCTGCTTTTCTTCTGCAGGGTTTGCGGCAATGAATTACTCTCTGTTTCTTTGACGACAATAGGACCCGGCAGCTTTTTCATCACTCGATCCATTGCCCCTTCAGCATGGTCAAAATCGACATACCCATCCGAGAGAGCACGCAACCAAGCTGCAGCATAAGCTGCGTCACCCTTGGGCAAAGTTAAAGTAAATTCTCTTTCTGCCTGACAGGTCAAGACCCCTTCAACCTTCTTCTGCGGTGCATGAACGCTAACCGGACAGGCATCCCCAATATCAAGCGTTGATACATCAACATCTGTAGCATAATTCATAAACTGGCGAACAGTATCCCCCTTGACTCTAAATGAGACCATGTCCGAGTCTGATTTGTAATTATCATCAATAAAGTAATAGTGCGGGTAACCATGCTGGTTAATCTTTTCATCGTGGCTAGCTTTTTCAGCCATCTGCCGCACCTTAATCTTTACTTTTTCAAGGGTGTCAAAATCCACCTTAGCTCGCCGCAAATTTGCCACTCGCACAGTATACGTATAGGGTTTGGTTGCACGGAGCAACTCTACAATCCACTCGGCAATCACTTGCATCTGTTCTTCTTTTAGACCACGTTGTGTTACCCACGGCGTCCCCATGCGAATACCAGATGGATCGGCCGCAGAAGCATCTCCAGGGATCGTATTGCGGTTTACAACGATACCCGCAATGTCCAGGATGCGGGCAGCTTGATCACCTGAAAGGGATGTGCCATCTGCGCCAACAAATGTGCGACAGTCCAAATTGGTTAGATGGGTATTCGTACCACCATAGGAGATACGACAGCCAAGTTCCTGTAATCTTTGGGTTAGAGCTGCGCAATTCTTAACCACTTGAACTTGCAATTGTCGAAATTGCTCCGTTCGAGCAAGTTTGAAGGCTAGTGCCATAGCTGCAAAGGTATTGACATGCGGGCCACCCTGCTCTCCAGGAAAAACTGCACGGTCAATCTTCTTTGCCAAGGCAGGATCTGTGGTTAGAATGCAAGCTCCTCTTGGTCCGCATAAAGATTTATGGGTTGTAAACGTAATTACATCTGCATAACCTAGAGGAGAAGGATAAACACCTGCCGCAACCAACCCCGCAACATGAGCGATATCAGCCATTAGGTAAGCTCCGACAGAATGGGCAATCTGAGCGAAGCGTTCCCAATCCACCGCCCAAGGATAGGAAGAATAACCAGCAATAATGATTTTTGGACGAACTTGCTCAGCTATTTGTTGGATACTGTCATAGTTAATTTGTTCCGTTTCGGGATCCACTGTATAATGATGCGCCTGATAAAACTTTCCCGAACGGTTAACTGAAGAACCATGGGTGAGATGTCCACCGTGCAAGAGGCTCATCCCCAAGATAGGATCTCCAGGACTGAGTAATGCATGAAAGACTGCATTATTGGCTGGAGCGCCTGAAAGCGCTTGAACATTGACGAAAATATCCTCAACTCCGACTCGCTCGTTAGCAAACAATTCCGCACAGCGGCGTCGGGCTAACATTTCCACAATATCTGCATATTCAACCCCTTTATAATAGCGGGGATCGGAATAGCGGCGATAATAGGAAAGTTGAAAATCGTAATCCAAGATTTCAGCTTCCCTATATTGACGGCTTTCTTCTGGAGGGTATCCTTCAGCATAGATATTTTGAAAGGCAGAGCTCAGGATTTGACGTACTGCTAACGGAGCAGTACTCTCACTGGGAATCAAAATTAATTTACGCACTTGGCGTTCAGTTTCGAGGTCCAACAGCTCCTTGAGATCTTGGTCAAAGTCTTCAATTGAACCTCGGAAGATAAAATCAGTCATGCTATGCTCCTATTTTTGAAGTTTCACTCTCTGGATGCCTTGTAATGGCACGTTTTGGTGGGACAATCTGGCAATTAGATTGTGTTCCTCGCTCGCTTATGGGATAATCCCCCCACAAGAGACTTTGTCTTTGGGTGATTTGGCAAACTGCTCTTTCCATACTTTTCCGTCGAGTAACAATTTGCACCTCAGATCTCCCGTCTGCGTTGGATTCCCAACCGTCAGCACAACAATCATACCTTTTGGAAAGTTCATCGTCTTACGCCACGGAACAGCAATCTCGATTAGCTCAGTTTTGGAACCATCTGGCTGAGTATAGGTGACTACTGCTGTTGAAGCAGTACCTTCCACCCGATAGGTAATTGAGCGGTACCCCTCTGGTCTTGAATTGAATGCTCCGACAACGTATAAAATCAGAGCACCAATTCCAAGCACAGCAGTGACTATCACGAGTTGTAAAGCCAGTCCCGTTCCCGACTTCTTCTCCGGTAGAGACATACTTCCCTCACGGATCCTATCCAATTCGATTTTATTCCTTTGAAAGATTTCGGTCAAGTTAAGAAAATCATCCTATGAAGGATGAACTTCATAGGATTTCGCTTGGTGGGCGGAAAGGGACTCGAACCCCCGACCTCCTCTGTGTAAGAGAGGCGCTCTAACCAACTGAGCTATCCGCCCACCCACGAATGTATTATACACTAGATTTAAGTCAGTCAAAGACAATTTGACCGAGAAGTCGCATTCCAATTCGCCAAAGGAAAGGCGACCAATTTTGAAATCCAACTGAGACCAATTCTTTTACTGAACAATTTTTTCGATTCGGATTGAAGAAATGGTTTTATATTCAGAAAAGATTGCATATTTTTCGATTTCATGGTAACATTTATTGAAAGTGTTTGGCTTTTGTCATGATAAAGGAGTAAATATGAGTTACGAAGAGAGAATACGAACTGCCAGAGATAAAATGTCGAAAAGTTTTTCCAAATTGGCTGATTATCTGCTGGATTCTTACATTGAAGCCTCGTTCATGACTGCAAGCGAACTTGCTCATACTTTAAACCTAGACGCCGCTACAGTAGTCCGCTTCTCTCAATTTCTCGGTTATGATGGCTTTCCAGAGTTGCAACAGGAAATTCGCCAAAAGGTTCGCAACGACCTTCTTATCCGCCCTCAAGAAGCACAACAACCCAATAGCGTCGCCGGAATTGCCCAATCTGCGATGCAAGAAATTGCGGAAGCTATCGAACACACACGCATCACGCTAGACACCGAAGCCCTATCAAGGTTAGTCGAGCTTTTGGGCGGTGTGCGTCGCATCCTCATCTTCGCTGAAGGTCCTGCTCAACCAAATGCCTACAGTTTGGTACAATATCTCGAACAAGGTGGCTTCCCTGTCTACATCGCCCGCGCTGGTGTTGTTGATCTTGCGCGAACACTCAATAATGCCACAAATCAAGACTTAATTTTAGCCTTGGAAATCACCGGACAGACGCCTTACATTGCACCAGCTCTCTGCGAAGCTCGTTCGCGAGGCATCCCTACGGCAGCGATTGTCGGTGCGGCTTCATTGGCATCTACCCGGTGCGCAGACATCGTTATTGCTGCAGCCGCCCATTCGTCGGTGGGAGTTGGCACTGTGTCCCTCGAAGCGATCATCTATACATTTGCCAAACTTCTGCGTTGGCGCTTTGCCGATCGTTTTGCCGGTACAGAACAAGCCATCTTAGAAATCTCAAACCGTCTTCAACAACCAATGGACTAAAAAACAAGTGGAGATAATCCATGCGATTCATCCGCTATCAAAAACCCAGTAAACTCGCACAGCAAGGATGGATTTCTGGAAATGAAGTTGGACCCATTGAGGGTTCTATCTTTACTGAATTCCGCCGGCTGGAAGCCGAAGAGGATCTCTCTCAAATAAAGCTTTTGCCACCCGTTCTACCCAGCAAAATCATTTGCGTTGGGAGGAATTATGCTGCTCATGCCTCAGAGCATGGAGCTGAGGTTCCCGAGGTTCCCCTTCTTTTTCTGAAACCACCTTCTGCTGTTATTGGGCATTTAGATACCATTATCTTACCACCCCAAAGCCAACAAGTTGAACACGAAGCTGAATTGGCTATCGTTATTGGCAAACGCGGTCGGTGGATCAGACCGGACGAAGCGGAAAGCTATATTATGGGCTACACGATTGCTAACGATGTTACTGCGCGGGATTTGCAGAACCGCGATCACCAGTGGACGCGGGCGAAGGGTTTTGATACGTTTTGCCCCATCGGTCCTTGGATTGAAACCGAATTTAACCCTGCAGATGCGCTGATCACCTGCTACGTCAATGATGATATACGCCAAATGGCTTCCACCCACGACATGGTGTTTAATATTTATCAATTGATTGCTTTTGCTTCTTCGGTTATGACCCTTGAACCCGGCGACTTGATCTTAACCGGTACCCCCGCAGGTGTAAGTCCTCTCTCGGATGGGGATATCGTGCGCATTTCCATTGAGGGGATTGGCTCATTAGAAAACCCAGTTAAAGCAGAAGAACCTCACTAAACCCTCCATGAGTCTTGATATCCATACCGCAGTTCAAGTCACCTTCATAATCCTTTTAACCCTTGTTGCCTTGATGGTATGGCAAGGCATTCAATCGATCCGCACCGCCCGCAAATTACCTTTCTTCCGGCTGAGACGCAATCGGAACATACGAGGATGGCGATTGATTATTGGCTCGATTGTACTTTTTATACTCACCTTGATCCTAAATACTCGATTAGAACCCATGATCTACACCGTGTTTCCACCATCCCCAACCCTAACCCTCAGCCCAACAATCACCCTATCACCAACGATCACCCTCACCCCAACCATTACACTCTCCCCCACAATTACACTAACTCCCGAAGTAACCGACACACCGACCATTACCCCTACACCTTATGTTCCCATTGCGATCGAAGCGCGTTTTGAAGCAACGATACCCCCAAATCCTGAAGCCAAATTTAGTCCAATCGTTTTCACCCAAGGTATTGATGCACTTTATCAACCCATTGCCTCAGGGGAGGAGTTTCGCAACCCGGTTGGTCACCTCTATGGTGTATTTAGCTACGATCAGATGGTAGATGGATCACAATGGACTGCCCTTTGGTATCGCAATGGTGAGTTAGTCCATTTTGAAACCAAAGTCTGGGATGGCGGCACGGGTGGTTATGGCTACACCGATTGGAATCCCGATCCTTCCCAATGGTTACCTGGCGAGTACGAAGTCCAATTATTCACTGGCTTAATCTGGAAGCGAACAGGACGGTTTCGAGTCGTGGGTGAACCTCCAACTCCCGCACCAAGTGCCACCTTCACTCAAACACCGACACCGACTCGCACTCCCACCCCGACTCGAACCCTAACGCCAACGCGTACACTGACCCCAACGCGCACCTCGACCTTATCACCTGAATTGAGGCTAACACTCACAGCCCAATTTTCACCAACTCGGACACCAACCCGTACCCCCTATCCAACCTTAACTTTACCTCCAATAACCTCAACAAGCACCCTTGCACCAACCAGAACTCCAACCCCTACCCGGACACGCATCCCGACTTACACCCCCACAGTTACGTTAACTCAGCGCCCTACCTTTACGATAACAGTTACCCCCACCGCGACCCGAACTCATCCCCCTTACATCAGTCCGACCATCACAAAAACTAGAACTCCTTATCCAACGCTGACCCGTACTCCAATCACTCCATCGATCACCCCATATCCAACCCTAACTCGCACGCCAACTCCATTCCCGTAATCACTTACCTTGTATGGCTAAAGCGATTTGAGAAGCGACTCGAGCATTGTTCTTCAATAAAGCGATGTTTGTTTGAACACTCCTTCCATCAGATAGCTCACTTAATCGCTGCAGCAAAAATGGTGTCACCGCTTGACCGTGGATTCCTTGTTCTTCAGCCTCCTGAACAGCCTGTTGAATATAATTCTCCATTAATTCATTCGACAATGCATCCCCTTCAGGTGGAGGAACGGACACAAGGACAGCGCTGTGAAAGCCCATATTCCAATGCGTACGGGCAAAATCAGCCACTTCCTGAGGAGACTCTGCTGTCATACTTACCTCTAACTCAGACGTACCAGCACTATAAAATGCTGCGAAATGTTCCGTTTGGTAGCCAATTACTGGTACAGAACGGGTCTCAAGCGCTTCAAGGGTAGCTGGTAAATCAAGGATTGCTTTTGCCCCAGAGCAGACCACAATCACAGGGATTTCCGCCAGTGCCTGAATATCGGCAGAAACATCGGCATGGTGAAGAGATTCGCTATACCGATGAACACCACCAATTCCACCCGTTGAAAAAACTCTTATCCCCAAACGAGATGCAACCCACATCGTTGCTGCAACAGTTGTACCTCCCCAACCCTTTTTGACCACCAATTGTGCAAGATCTCGCAGGCTTGCTTTTGATACCATCTGATGTGTTGCTAGAGAAGTGATTTCTTCCTCATTCAACCCACAAACGATTTGCCCATTCAGAATCCCTATGGTGGCTGGAAAACAACCCAACTGCCTAACCTGTTCCTCAATTTCCCGCGCTAACTGAAGGTTTTGTGGATAGGGTAACCCGTGAGTGATTACCGTTGTTTCTAATGCTACGATGGGATGGTTCGCAGCTAGGGCTTCAGCTAAGTCAGGGGCGATGCGGAAATAGGGTGGATATTCAAGGATCATCAGATCACCAATTGATCATAAAGTTTTTCCAAAGACAGATCTGGGACGACCGCTCCTGGATACTGTAAAGTTAAGGTCGCTGCCGAGACGCCCAATCGAAGGGCATCATCTAAGGGCATATCATTCAGCAAGGCAAACAGAACCGCAGCCGTCAAGGCATCCCCAGCGCCAGTTGGGTCGGAGATTTCCGTCTGGATGGCTGGAATATGTCCATTAGTTTCTGAAGAGGCGTAACATAACCCTTGTTCAGCTAGGGTGATAATCACCACATCCACCCCTTGGCTGACCAGTGTCTTTGCGATTAATAAAGCTTGACGCCGTGAAGGGGATTTCTGGGGCTGCTTAGCTAATAAGCTCGCTTCAGCAAAATTGGGCGTGATCAGAAATGTCTGTGGCAGATACGGAAGAAGACGGGGTGCCAAATGCATGGATGTTGGATCCGCGCAGACAGGAACATGATGTCGCTTTGCCAATGAAAAGATGGCTCTAATGGTTTCTGGGAGGAGATTCATATCTATAAAAATAAAAGAGGCATCTTTGATCAGATTCTTGTGTTTACGAATATATGCTGGAGTAATATTGCGCACAACCTCCATACTATCTAAGGCAAACAGGATTTCCGCCTTGTTATTTAGAATACCTACATACATCCCTGTTGGACAATCTTCACACAGGATCACATAATCCGTGTTTACCCCTGCCAATTTGGCGTTCTTAATCAACCGTTCCCCCTCCTCGTCATTTCCTACAGCAGTCAACAAGATCACAGCTTGACCCAAACGAGCCAAGTTTTCGGCAACATTTCTTGCTACACCTCCAAAGGTTGTGCGAATGCGCGCTGGATTAGAAGAACCTTCGTGCAAGTCGCTTTCCAATCTACCGACAATGTCTACCCCCGCTGCACCAATGACAACGACCGGACCATCCGACTTTAGCTCAAAATTGTTTTGTCTCATCATTGTGGTTAAATTATAATAGCAGCCACGCTATCAGACTAATTGATTCTGGGACCGGTTTACCATCCATCAAACAAGCGAAGAAATCCATCCACTATGCCTATCCGTGTAGAACTCCATTGCCACACCGATGCCTCAGGAGATAGCCTGCTGAGCATCTCTCAACTGTTGAAAACCTGTGAACGAAAAAAGATCGACAAAATCGCCATAACCGATCACAACACTATTCGTAACGCCCTCCTAGCTCATAAGATCGCTCCGAATAAAATCATCGTTGGTGAGGAAATCCTTACCCGCCAAGGGGAGTTGCTTGCATTCTTTGTCACAGAAGAAATTCCTGCCGGGTTAGATGCTCTAGAAGTCATTGATGAATTACACAGACAAGGAGCCTTTATTAGTGTTTCCCATCCCTTTGATCGCTTTCGCAAAGGACATTGGGAAGTAAACAACTTAATCAAGATTGTCGACAAAGTCGATGCCATTGAGGTCTTTAATGCCCGCTGTATCATGAGCCAACACAATCGCCAAGCCCAATCTTTTGCCAAGCTGCATAATCTGACCGGCAGTGTTGGCTCAGACGCCCACATTGCCGCTGAGGTCGGCAAAGCTTATCATCTGATGGATGGGTTTGAAAATGTAGAGCAATTTCGGATTGCATTCACAAACACAAAAACCTACACTCGCTACTCATCACCATTGGTTCACTTCTGCTCTCGTTATGCAATGTGGAAAAAAAACTTTCAAATCGCTTGACCATTCGCAGTTTTTGAGTAGAATTAAGGGTATAGGGGCGGTGGCGGAACTGGCAGACGCAGGGGACTTAAAATCCTCCGGAGGTGACACTCCTTGTGGGTTCGACTCCCACCCGCCCCATTTACAGCATCATTTTTCATCAACATGGGGGACTCATCAGGAACTAAAGACTTTTCTCTCCTATTCATAACAATTGATTCCTTTTTGACATTAATTCTTGTCATTTCAGGATCGTGATAGAATTTGCCTCAATGGTCACCCTTAAGCAATTTCCCCGCATCGTCTTTATGGGTTCCCCCTGCTTTGCAGTACCTTGCCTGCAACGGCTTGTTCAGCATTACAACGTGGTCGGCGCCGTGACACAACCAGACCGTCCTGCCGGGAGAGGCAATCAAATGAGCTCCCCACCCGTCAAGGAAGTCGCAATCCAATTGGGTCTGCCGGTTATTCAACCTCATAGATTAAGTGAACCCACCGCCTTTAATCAACTAAAGCAGTGGCAACCTGATCTCATTGTCGTGGCAGCATTTGGTCAAATCCTCAAGAAAAATGTACTTGACCTTCCCCACCATGGTTGTATCAATGTCCATGCGTCATTGCTTCCCCGTTGGCGAGGCGCAGCCCCCATACCAGCCGCCATTCTGCATGGCGATCGCGAAACTGGGATCACGATTATGCAAATGGATGAAGGGGTTGATACGGGGCCTATATTGCGGCAGAGGGCTACTCCTATCCTCGATTCGGATAATAGTCTTACCCTTTCAAGCCGCTTAGCTGAAATCGGAGCTGACTTATTGATTGAAACGCTTGGGGATTACCTCAATGGCAAAATCGTCCCCCAAAATCAAAACAATGAAAAAGCAACTTATGCCCCCTTGCTAAAAAAAGAAGAAGGGGAACTAGATTTTAACCAAGCAGCCGAGGTTCTTTGGCGCAAAGTGCGCGCTTTTAATCCCTGGCCTTCCGCTTTCACCTACCTCGAAGGCAGTCGGCTGATCATCCATGAAGCTTCTCCCATCAATATCGAACACAACTATCCCATAGGACAAACAATCCGCTATCAAAAGAAAGCTGCAATTGCAACAGCAAAAGGGATTCTTGAACTAATTACTGTGCAACCAAGCGGTAAAAAGCCAATTTCTGGCACGGACTTACTAAACGGCTATCGCAATTGGGGGCAAGTCATTTTACCTCATTGGGGAAGCCAAAGAAAGATTCCACAGGGTTAAGACAATTTCATAAACTTGACGATAAAGAATTCTCACAAAGATTGACACAGAAAAACTAACATGGAAAAACTCGATTATTATCAATTCTACTTTCTCAGACATGGTGAATCAACTGGCAATGCCAACGGATACCATCAAGGTCAATACGATTTTCCTCTTTCGGAAAAAGGTGTTCAACAAGCTCAGCGCCTTGCCTCTCTTTGGAAAGAAAAAAGAATTCAATTCGATCAAATTATTAGCAGTCCGCTTTCCCGCGCCCGACAAACCGCTGAAATCATTGCCCAAACGCTCTTGATCCCTTTAGAACTTGATCCGATATGGATGGAACGAGATGCAGGCTTACTTTCTGGTTTACATCCTGAACAGGCTCAAAATCTTTATCCCCGCCCCGACTTCATGAGCTTATACGATAAAATCGGAAAGACAGGGGAAAGTCAGTGGGAATTGTTTTTGCGAGCTGGAAAAGCTGTTGAAACATTAATAAGGCGCCAACCTGGTCGATATTTGGTGGTTTCTCATGGTGGCATCTTGAACATGGTTTTATATGCCACGTTAGGGATCTTTCCTCAACCCAATTTCTATGGAGCGCAGTTTCTCTTTACAAACACGGGCTATGCACTCCTTCACTTTTACCCCCAAACTCACAATTGGTTGCTTGTTGAGCTCAGTCAACCCATTCAAAACGATCAACTGCAAGAAAAAGGTTAGGCAGGATGCCCAATTTATCTCTTCTTTCCATCGGCGCTGGAGCAATTGGCTGTTATATTGGCGGAAGATTGATTTCATCTGGGCAGCAGGTTACTTTCTTAGAAAGGCCCGAAGTCGCCAAAGTGCTTGAAAAAGTTGGGATAACGATCCACAAAGGAAAAGAGACTTTACACCTTGATTCCGTCCAGGTAACATCCTCCCTCCAACAAGCTCTCGAAGAAAACATTTACGATTTCGTTCTTGTAGCGGTTAAGGCATACGATACGGCTAGATTGATTGAGACTCTTATACCCTTCAAAGATCGCCTTCCCCCAATCCTCAGTTTACAAAACGGGGTTGAGAATGAACTCTTCTTCCATGCAGCCTTCGGAAAAGAAAGGGTAATTGCTGGAACCGTGACCAGCGCAATTGGTTGGAAACAGATCGGAGAAATCACCATCGAGAAGGAACGCGGTGTTGGGATTGCCCTTCAAAACGAATTTGCTCGTCAGCTTATTCTCACCCTGCACAAGGCTGGATTCAATGTCAGGGGGTATCCCAGGGCTGAAGAAATGAAATGGTCAAAATTGATCACGAATCAATTAACCAATGCTACTTGTGCCATCTTGAATTTGCCGCCGGTTGCGGTCCTCTCCCATCCTGCCAGCTTCCAGATTGAAATCCTCCAAATTCGCGAAACCCTCGCTGTGATGGATGCTCTCCAGATTCGGGTTGTTGATTTGCCAGCTACACCGGTGCGTCTCTTGGTTTGGGCAATACGCAATTTGCCTTTTTGGCTCAGTCGACCTTTTTTCATTCAGTTCATTGGCAAAGGGCGCGGCAGTAAGATGCCTTCCTTGTACTTAGATTTGGCAGCAGGCAAGGAGCAGAGCGAAGTGGAGTACCTGAACGGTGCTGTGGTGCGGTTTGGATCTCAAACGAATACTCCCACTCCTGTAAACCATTTCTTGCATAAAACCCTGTTGGATATCATCCAGGGGAAAATTTCTCGCCAAACTTACGAACACGATCCAGAAAAATTACTCCGCGATTGTCTAAGGGAGGTTAGATGAAAAATCTCTCATCGATACATTGCAAAATGGTTGTATTACGATTATGATTACTTTCCATGTAATTTAGGAGTTCGATATTATGAAGAAAAGCCCCATGATTTTGATACTCATGCTCATGAGTATGTCCTTGATTCTAGCTTCTTGTTCCGCTGCAACACCGCAAGTGATTGAGGTGACGCGTGAAGTACCACAAACCGTTGTGGTCACGCAGGTGATCACTCAAGTCGTAACCCCCGAACCATCGCCAACGCCAACCGATACCCCCATAGCGGTCGTCTATCCGACCTGGACGCCTACCTCATTACCTCTCCCACCCACCCCCAATCCAGGACAAGTGCAATCCTTGAAAAAACAGGGCTTTTATGTTTACTATCCGGTTGAGGGATGCGGTCCCTCTATTGTTCGGGTGAGTTTCCATGTTTATGTTAGCATGGATGGAGGTAAGAATGCCATCCGCAGTAGCCCCGATATCAGCAGCGCACACAACATTATTGGCTACGCTCTGCCTGGCGAGCACTTAAAAGTCATTAGCGGCCCAGTTTGCTCTTGGGGTTGGTTGATGTGGATGGTCGAAACCGATTATGGCTTAACCGGTTGGACACCGGAAAGCGATGGCAAATCCTTTTGGCTAATCCCAATGACGGCTCCTGAATAATTGCTGAATGAATCCCATTCATTCAATGACCCCGTAGAAGTGCGGTAGTGACTCTACGGGGTCTTCTTTTATCTCCACGGCTTCTAGCAGCATCGTTTGCACTCGATGAATATCTTCAGTTCGGTTCGCGTGCACTGTAAAGATTGGCTCATTTTCTCGAACCACATATCCCACCTTTTTATGCACCTCAATACCTACTCCATAATCGATAAGATCGCCTTTCTTCGCTCTTCCTGCACCGAGTAGAACCGCAGCCAAACCAACCTGTTCTGCGTTAATTCGATGAATGCAACCGTCTTTTGCTGCAAGAATATCCCGTTTGAGCGGGCTTTGGGGCAATTTTTGTGGATCCAAAACCATGCTGACATCTCCTCCCTGAGCTTCAATCCATTCCAGGAACTTTTCCCATGCCGAACCATTGTGCAGAGCTTGCTCAAGAGTAGTACGGGCTGTTTCCATTGTCGGGCTATTTTTCCCAACAACCAACATTCGGCTGGCAATTTCTAAACAATGGGCTTCAAAATCTTGAGGGCCCCGATTCTGTAAGGTGTCAATAGCCTCCTTAACTTCTAGGGCATTTCCTACCGCCTTTCCTAATGGTTGATTCATGTCCGATAAATAAGCGACCGCCTTTCGCCCAGTCTGACGTGCAATCTCCACCATCAACCTCGCCAATTGTTCAGCCTCAAGGAGAGTCTTCATGAAAGCACCAAGTCCAACCTTGACATCAAGCACAATCGCTTGAGCACCCGCGGCTATCTTTTTGCTCATGATGGAAGAGGCAATTAGCGGTATGGACTGTACAGTTCCAGTCACATCCCGCAGGGCATATAATTTTCCGTCTGCGGGGGCTAAATCTGCCGTTTGGCCACAAACTACTACACCGACTTGCGCTAATTGTTGGAGAAATTGTTCCGTGCTTAAGTCAGCCCGAAATCCACGAATCGATTCAAGCTTATCCAAAGTTCCACCACTAAATCCTAATCCTCTGCCAGACATTTTTCCCACGGGTAAGCCACAAGCCGCCACAAGCGGCGCAACTACCAATGTCGTCTTATCCCCAACACCGCCCGTCGAATGTTTATCGACGGCAATTGGAACAACAGAGCTAAGGTCTAACATCTCTCCTGAATGAGCCATCGCCAAGGTCAGGGCAGTAGTCTCTTTGACGGTCATGCCATTCAGAACAACCGCCATTGCCCAAGCAGCAGCTTGGTAGTCTGGTATATCTCCTCTAGTAAAGCCTTGAATAAACCACTCAATCTCTTGAGCAGAAAGCTCAAGCTTATCCCTTTTTTTGATGATGATATCTACCGCTCGCAACTCAATCTCCTTCAAGAAAGGATTTTGCCATTTTCCAAATATGGTCAAACATTGGTTCGGTCAAACGGCCTGTTTGCGTGTTTTGGCGGCTGGGGTGGTATGAAGCAATGAGCACCTTTTGAGAGTTTGCTATTGTATAACATGCTCCATGTTGGAAAAAGGGCTTAGGTGAAAAATTGAAATAATTGACCATTTGATCAAAGGCTATTCTTCCTAGGGCTACCACAACCCTTAGCCGAGAAAGCATATTCATCTCTTGGTATAAATATGGTAGACAATTGCGAATCTCGGTGGGTAATGGCTTATTTTGGGGTGGTGCACACCTGCACACAGCAGTAATATAAACATTCTGCAACTCTAACCCATCCTCCCGGTGGATCGAATAAGGTTGATTGGCAAAACCTGCTTTGTATAAAGCCCGATAAAGGAAATCCCCCGATGAGTCACCTGTGAACATTCTGCCGGTTCGGTTTGCCCCATGCGCCCCAGGGGCTAGGCCTACGATTAGAAGTTGAGCATTTCGATCACCAAACCCTGGGAGAGGTTTACCCCAATAGATTTGGTTCTGATAAGCGCGACGTTTGATTTGGGCAACTGCTCTGCAATATGCTAGCAAACGCTCGCAACGCTGACAATTGATAATCTCTTCATCCAACAACGTCCAATTTTCTTGGCTCATAGCATCAACATCGCATCGCCAAAAGAGTAAAACCGATAGCGCATCTGAATTGCCGTTTGATAAAGCTTCAACACCCATTCGCGCCCTGCAAATGCAGAAACCAGCATCAGCAGGGTTGAGCGGGGAAGATGAAAATTAGTGATCAACCCCTGCACCACCTTAAAGGTATACCCTGGCAAAATATAAAGATTAGTTGCACCAATAAAAGGCCGTATCTCCCCCACTGGACTGCGAGTGGCAGCAGTTTCTAAGGCACGCACACTGGTTGTACCTACCGCAATGACCCGCCTTCCCAAATATCGAGTTTCATTGATCATTCGTATTGTCTCCTCGGTAACCTGGCACCACTCTGTGTGCATCACATGTTGGGAAGGATCCTCCTCGGTGACCGGAGCAAATGTATCTAAACCAATATGAAGAACTATACGGGCAAATCGCACTCCCTTGTCTTCTAGTTCTTTAAGTAGTCGCTCTGTGAAATGCAATCCTGCAGTTGGCGCAGCAGCCGAACCATTCACTTTGGCAAAAACGGTTTGGTAACGCTCAGCAACATTTTCGATCGGCTGATGGATGTAAGGCGGCAAAGGGGTATGTCCAATTCCTGTCTCT
>JAOAHK010000170.1 GCA_026415275.1 Anaerolineales bacterium | reverse complement strand
ATATGGAAAGCTTTGAGGCTATATCGATAACAGTATTGTATCGAGCCTCGTCATCTAAACTTTCAGTCCAATATCATCAACTTATCAAAGATTACCCGCAGGTGCACTTCATCGAAGAAAAGAATTTTAGGAAAGACCTCATTTATCTATTCTCTAGAACGATAACAAATCCTATTATGAGAGATTGGTTCGTTTTATATGGTGTGCTCAATGGTTTTTTGCGTTTATGGCGATATTCTCTTGTCGAATTTCTTATCCGCATTTTATTGAGATTCGGCATTCAACTTGGCAGACTACCCTTTAATTCATGGTGTGCTGAGCAATATTGGCTACTCAGTGTCGATGATAATATTTTTATTCGCCCTGTGAAATTCAGCGAAGTACTTTTTGCATTGGAAAGGGACTCTGAAGCTATTGGATTTTCTTTAAGGTTGGGCAAAAATATCAATTACTGTTATATGCAAAATGTACCCCAAAATCCTCCTGCTTGGAAAATTAATCCCAGCAACCCTAGGATACTATCCTTCAATTGGGAAAACGCAGAGTATGACTTTGGGTATCCTCTTGAAATCTCTAGCACTGTTTACCGTGCTTCTCTGCTTGCACCACTGATTGCTTGTCTGTACTTCACAACGCCAAACATGTTAGAAAGCAAAATGGCATCGTTGAAAAAGTGGTACGCAAGACAGCATCCGAGGCTTTTTTGCTATTCATCCTCGGTTTGTTTTTGCAATCCATTGAATAAAGTACAAAAGGACCGTCCATATAACCGTTCTGGGGCTGGTTTGGACTATTCTGTCGAAGGATTAGCAGAACTATTTGATGCAGGGAAAAGGATTGACATCAGGATATTCGCCGATTTTATGCCCAATGCCTGTCATCAAGAAGTTGACCTTAAATTCATGTAACAATCAAAGTAGGTTCATCCCTGCCAAACTTTGATACTCAGAGAGTGTTCATGACAAAAATTACAACCTATGCCAATCGAACGATGGAAATTGGGTGGATCGCTGCCATCATCATTGCTCCCTTATTTTTCAATGTTTTCTCGAGCCGCATTTTTGAACCTGATAAGATCACCTTGCTACGCTCTATTTCTTTGCTTGTATTGGTTGCTTGGATTGTCAAAGCTGTTGAAGCAATCGGAAACGAAAAAAAGGTTCATCTTTCCTTTCTAGAAATACTTCAAACTCCTTTGCTAATCCCTGTAATTGCCTTGATCCTAAATTACTTAATGTCCACATTGCTATCTGTGGCTCCGCTTGTCAGCCTGTGGGGGTCTTACCAAAGATTGCAGGGTACTTTCACGACATATTCTTACGTGGTTTTGTTTTTATCCATCGTTTTTAACCGTCCCACAGCCGAACAAATTCGCCGCATCTTGACGGTTATGATTGCAGTCAGCTTACCTGTGGCTGTATATGGCTTGCTTCAGCGGTATAAGATTGATCCAATTCCTTGGGGTGGAGATGTATCCGTGCGGATTGCTTCGACAATGGGTAACTCGATTTTTGTTGCGGCTTACCTAATCATGGTCTTCCCTCTGACTCTAGGAAGAATTTTCGAGAGTTTTCGGCGAATGCTTGGGAGCGATACTTTTCAACTCAAAGAGTTTCTGCTCTCAACTGCTTATGTTTTTATTGCTTTGCTGCAAGTCATTGCCCTGTATTTTAGCGGCAGCCGTGGTCCTGCCTTGGGTTGGTTGGCGAGTGTGTTTTTCTTTGCGCTTTGTTTGGTTTATGTTACAAAAAGGCGCAATTATGGGCTGGTGATCTTGAGTGTTTCCATCTTGGTGCTGATCTTTTTGATTGTATTCAATTTGCCCCAAAGCCCATTTGAGAGCTTGAAACAGCATCCCTCGATTGGACGATTCGGACAATTATTAGACCCGCAAAGCAATAATGCCCGTGTTCGCACCTATATCTGGCAGGGAGCGGTCAAGCTTTATGGTTTTCATCCACCTCTAGAATATCCCGATGGGCGTAAGGATGCCTTTAATTGGCTTAGACCTATTATCGGTTATGGTCCTGAAAGTATGTATGTGGCATATAACCGATTTTATGTACCAGAGTTAACCCAAGTTGAACGGCGGAATGCTTCTCCTGACCGCTCTCACAATGAAACCTGGGATGCTTTGATCATTACGGGTGGGATTGGCTTTTTGGTCTATGTGAGTTTGTTTGTCAGCCTTTTTTACTACGGTTATCGAAAATTGAACCTGATCCAAAACAAACGGGAAGAGAAGGTATTCTGGATTGCAACCATCCTATTCGGTATGCTTGTTTCTATCGCCCTGATTTTATGGAGAGGAATCGCTTATTTTGGCATTGCCTTCCCAATTGGTTTGATTGTAGGGTTCTTTGGCTATCTCTCCCTAAAGATATTGTTCTTGAACCCAAATCAAGAGAATAAGAACGATGAGTTTGATAAATCCATTCTCGTCATTTCGATCCTTTCAGCTATTTTGGCACATTTGATCGAGATCAATTTTGGCATAGCGATTGTGTCAACCAGGACATATTTTTGGGTTATGGCGGCGGTGTTAGCGCTTCAAGTAAACCATTTTGGCAGTGATATGCAAGTTACCGATGAGGAGACCATCGTACAAAAGAAGGAGACGGCGGGGAAGCGAAAGAAGCGAGCTAGTTTATCTGATGCTAGGAGTGCACCAAAGCCCTTCACAACAGAACTTGGATCTGATGCAGTACTGGGTGTTATCGTAGCAATCGTTTTAGTCGTTCTTGGCTATAATTTTATGAACGCAACCGAGCTGGGTAGCTCAGCCCTTCAGATTATTTGGAAGTCGTTTACCGAAGTACAGAAGGAAGCTACGTTTCGATCCAATGGAATCTTAATTGTCATCACACTTGCTTGGGTCGTTTCATCTCTTTTGCTAACTGGAGAAGAAATTTCCCTGAAAGAGCATAGAGGCTTTCTGAATCACTGGGTAAGCGTGATGGGTTTTTCCCTTGGTTTTGCAGTTGTCTATTGGATTATCCACGCAAACTTATTAGCTTCAATTGTGGCAACTCAAATCAACAATGTGCAAGAGATTCTGGTTCGAATCCGCCAGTACGAAGGATTATTAGTCGGATTTTACTTGTTTGTGTTTCTGCTCATGCTCACTTATTCGCTAATGCCTCAAGGCAAAATTGCTATCCCTGATGCACGTTTTGGAAACATACGAACGATCATCATCGGTTTATTCTGTTTCTTCCTAAGCCTCATTGTAATATACCAAAACAACCTTCGCGTAATTCAAGCGGACATTGCCTTCAAGTTAGGGGAATCTTTTTCAAAATCGGGCTCTTGGCCAGTTTCAATCCAAATCTATCAACATGCCATTGAGTTAGCCCCTAGAGAAGATTATTATTACTTGTTTCTTGGCAGATCTTACTTGGAAAGCGCTCGAGAAGTTAATGACCCTACTCAGAGGGAAGCCCTGTTTTCCCAAGCAAAAGCAGACTTAACCCTAGCACAATCCCTCAACCCCTTAAATACGGATCACACGGCCAATTTAGCTCGTCTCTACAGTCAATGGTCGTTGACTACTCAAGATGAGAAATTGAAAGAAGAGAGATTTCGAGAATCGGATCGATACTTTGAGCAAGCAGTCTCTTTGAGCCCGAACAACTCACGGATTTGGGGAGAGTGGGCAGTTTTACTAATGTCAAATGAGAAAACTCACGAGCAAGCCTTGCCCAAGTTGATGAAGGCTTATCAATTAGATCCCACTTATGATTGGATCGCCTACTTATTTGGAGAGTATTACCGTCTGCAAGCCTCGCGTATGGAGGACAGTGAGAAGCGTAAAAGTGTGATTGAAATGGCTGTGTCAAATTATCTCAAAGCAGTTAGCCTAACAGAAGATATCAACAGCAAGCGGACATATTTTTTGATGGCAGCTCAATTAGCAATGGACGGGGGGTTAACCTCTCAGGCAATTAATGCTCTAGAGAATGTGCTTTCCATAGGTCCAACGGAATCAGAGACTTGGAAATATGAGCAACTACTTGCTCAGTTGTATTTTCAGGAAGGAGACAAAGATAAAGCGCTTTTGCATGCACAAAATGCGCTTCAAATCTCCCCACCGGAACAACAACAAGCTATTGAAGATTTAATTCGTCAGATCATGCAACAATCCGAATGATCTATTTCCTTTCTTTTCTAGGTGCATTTGTACTTTCGCTCCTATTATTGCTCTTGTTGATCCGCATATTAAATCGGTTTAGGATTACTGAGCAACCTCGCGCCGATCGCTGGCATCGCTTTCCAACGCCAAAATTTGGAGGAGGTGGCATTTTTGCCGGGGGAGTGATTGCGTTTCTGATAGCTTATTTCTTGAACTCTGGAGAGTCAGAGCCTTTTCCGTTTACGCTCTTGATGGGAAGCGTCTTGATCTTCTTTTTTGGGTTGATCGATGATCTAAGGCCACTCAATCCTACGGGTAAATTAATTGCCCAAATCATTGCTGCTAGCGTAGCTGTTTTCTTTGGATATACCACAAATTTTTTCTCCCCTCGTCTGGCAGATACATTCGTTGCACAAGTGCTAAATAGTGGAGTCTCCATATTTTGGTTGGTCGCGATCACGAATGCTATGAATTTGTTGGATAACATGGATGGTTTAGCAGGGGGAATATCTTTGATCGTTTGTCTCGTAATGGGTTATTTTTTCTGGGATTCGGGTGATTATTCTATGATGTTGTTCTGCTCAGCATTAAGTGGCGCGATATTCGGGTTTTTAGTCTTGAACTTTCCCCCAGCAAAAATATTTATGGGAGATAGCGGTAGCCAATTCCTCGGCTATACCTTAGCGTTGCTGGCAATCGCCCGCCAACCCCAGGCTTCCAACGTTTTTGCCATTGTTGGTGTTCCTGCCCTTTTGTTTACGCTTCCTCTAGCTGACACCCTTTTTGTGACAGTTACGCGTTGGCTGCGTGGAGAATCACCACTCAAAGGAGGTAGAGATCATACCTCCCATCGTTTAATTGCCTTTGGACTATCTGAGAGACAAGCTCTATGGGTGCTGTATTCAATTGCATTGGTAGGGGGAATAACCGCGATCCTGGTTGAGTCCTTGAATTACACCCTGAGCTTGATTCTCTTGCCGATTATTATTATCTTTCTTCTAATTTTTACTACCTATTTAGCTGGAGTGAGAATCGCTGATGTAAATTACATTCAACAAGAGAAAAGAGTCCAAAAAATATTCATCAAGGTCTTTCAAGGCCGCAACTTGTTGGAAGTTTTAATCGATGGTTTTTTGATCTCTTTTAGTTTTTACTTAGCAGTGAGTTTTGGTTTATCCTTGCCTCAAGCCGAACAAATCGAATTTTTTGTTCAAACATTACCACTGGCCCTTATGAGTGGTTATCTTGCGTTCTTCTTCATGCAGGTTTACCGCGACCTATGGCGGCACCTGCGAGTCAAAAATATCTATCGTTATGTTCAGGCAGCTTTATGGGCAGCATTTCTGCTCTGGGTATTGAAGTTCTTTTTCATTGCGAATCAGGAATTGACTGTTACAGCAATTCTGATCTTTGGCGCAACTTTATTTTTTGGATTGATAGTAACTCGGTTTTCTTTTCAAGCCCTAGACGCCATTTCAACTCATTCCCGAGCGGAGAGAGCAGAACGGGTTCTCCTTTATGCCTCTGAAGAAAGTTTGGAATTTATCGTACCGTACCTAACCAATATGCACAACGAAGAGTTTCACCTTGTAGGGCTGGTGACCGATCAAGAGGTTCAAATTGGGAAACGGGTTTTTGACCTTCAAATTTTAGGGACAATTGACCAAATTGTAGGATTGGTCAGAAAGCATGGCATTCAAGGGATTGTGGTCGAGGAGTCCAAGGCAAACCTTCCTGTAGTGAAAGAACAGCTCTCATCTCTAGTCAACAAAGAGCGTTGTTGGGTAAAGGTGCTAACCCTTGACTTAATTGACTACAATCCGTTCTTGTCGAATGAAAAACCCTGGAGAGAAAATGACATTGCAAAGGAATAGAAGAATTAAGTTTATCGAAGTTAAGGGAAATCATCGCGCAATTGGCCGTCAGATCGGAGAAGCATGCCAATCCGAAGTTCAACATAGC
>JAOAHK010000169.1 GCA_026415275.1 Anaerolineales bacterium | reverse complement strand
GCTTTGAACCGACCAAGAGAAAAAGGTATATTCCCGATTCTTGGCAATAATGGTCTTTGCTTCTGCTAATTGCGTATCCACGGTACCTCCATTAATATTTGTTCGCAATTTATCGAGTGGTTTTGATAACTTCTTCCATTACTTCGAGCGTCCGGTCGATGACATCGTCTGTGTGAGAATAGCACAAGAACCAAGGCTCGCGTGGGTCGTGATCTGGCATCACGCCTTTTTCTATTGCTGCTTCGACCAGGCGCAAATAATAGTCCTGATCGCTCTGACTAAAACTGCGTTGATCCGTAACCCGCTCAACACCGATTGCATAGGAAAACATTGCCCCATAACCGTTTACACAAACTGGAATGCCCTGACTGGCAAAAATATCTTGAATCCCACGCTTCAATCGCTCACCGCGTTTTTCAATTTCTTTCAAAATGGGTTTTGACTTTAGAATTCTTAATGTGGCATACGCTGCTGCCACCCCGCATTTGTTATTGTTGAATGTGCCTCCTTGAGCCACGCCTCGGCCAATAACCTCCATAATCTCCCGCTTTCCCCCAAACGCAGCCAAAGGATAACCGTTGGCTAAGGCCTTAGCATACGTTGCCAGATCGGGGTGAATCCCGTAATATTCCTGTGCTCCACCATTGGCAATGCGAAAGCCGGTTTTCACCTCATCCAAAATCATGACGCAACCATACTCATTACAGCGTTGGCGGATGTGATTAAGGAAGCCTGGCAATGGTTCAATGGCTGCACAATTGCCCATACATGGTTCAACAATTACAGCAGCAATCTGCTCCCCATAACTACGCATCAGCTTATCAAATACCTCAAAATCGTTAAACGGAGCTGTTAAGATCAATTCGCCGAGGCAGCGCGGAATTCCGGAGCTCGCTGGAATGGGAATGGGGCTATTGCGATTTCCATAGGTCTCTGCTGGGCTATAGGTCGACCAAAGGGTGTAATCTTGAAAGCCATGATACATGCCTTCAAACTTTAGAATCTTCTCGCGCCCAGTATAGGCTCGCGCAACCCGGATAGCATGCATGGTCGCCTCAGTGCCTGAACAGGCGAAGCGCACCATTTCAACCGCTGGGCACATCTCAACCATCATCTCAACCACTTCGAGCTCTAATTCAACGGTCATAGCCGCCATCGTCCCCTTGCTGATCTCGCTTTTCACAAATTCATCGACTTCTGGATACGAATGGCCAAGGATGATCGGTCCAAATCCAAGACGATAATCAATGTATCGGTTATCATCCACATCCCAAAGGTAACAACCCTGGGCCTTGGACATATAAGGAGTGATCGTCTCTCCCCAGTATCGAAAATTCGAGTTAACCCCTAAAGGCAGGTAACGTTTTGCCCGTTCCTGCATCGCTTTGCTTCGCGGCAAATTGATCATTTCATTCCCTCCAAGTTATAGAATTAGGCGACAGGTTCTTTTGTCTCGCACACCTCTAATGGAATTGACCATTGATAAACGTCTTTTAAGACCGAAGGAACAATGGATGTGACAGTTTTACGGACACCGGGTGTCTTTCCGATCACCTCCGTTACAAAGCGATATACTTCCTCGTTGCTGCGAGCAATAATTTGCACACTGACATCTGTTTCCCCAATGGCATAGGCAACATAGCTAACACACTCGTACTCAGTCATTTTCTTAGCTACGTCTTGGATACAATCCGATTCGACTTCCAACATTACATCAGCAACCACCCCATATCCTAAACTTTTTGGATTGACTACCGCTCGCACCCGGATAATCCCCCGTTCAAGCAATTTGTCTAATCGATATCGTGCCGACCGCTCTGAGATCCCCACTTTTCGCGCGATCTCACTACAATTTAATCTCCCATCCTCGATCAACAAATCTACAATTTTTTTGTCAATAATGTCAATTTTTGACATGAATTCTGAAAAATATTGTAAGATTATGACAAATAATATAAACAAAAACAATTCAAAAATCAAGTGACAAAAGTCATAAAAAGGCTAAAGTCCAACAACGAACGGAATTTTGAATCGCTTGCTCGATGATTTTCTGGATGAGTCACTAGAATGACCTATACAGGCAAATCCCCCAAAACAACACGATGGCTAACCTCTTTTATGGTAAAATCCAAACAATGAACGAGGAAACCAAACAAGCCATCGAAAATAGTGAAACAAAAACCACGCATAGCGAGGGTAACCAACGCAAAACCATCGTTATTGTGACAATTATAGGGGTTCTATTGTTGGTTGCGATTTTCTTTTCTACATATTGGATGCTCAAAAATCCCCAACAAACCCCTACCATTCGCGATATTTTTATAATCTTTATGGGACTCGAATTCCTTCTTCTGGGTGTTGCCCTTATTATCCTCATTCTACAACTTGCCCGCTTGATCAACCTTATTCAAAATGAGATTAAACCCATCCTCGATTCGACAAATGAGACCGTCAACACACTCAAGGGAACAACTGCTTTTTTGAGTGATAACTTGGTCGAACCTGTAATGAAGTTAAATGAATATATTGCCGGATTTCAACGGTTGTTACAGATCTCCGGCTTAATCAAGAAAAAATAACTTACCAAAGGAGAGTGAAAAATGTCCGATCGTGATAGTGACTTTAGTGCATTCTTGGCTGGCTTTATTTTCGGCGGATTGATTGGTGCTGCGATAGCATTGCTCTATGCTCCTCAATCAGGGGAAGAAACAAGAACTATCATTCGTGAAAAGAGCATTGAGCTAAAAGACAAAGCAGTGGAGTCTGCAGAGGAAGCGCGCATCCGAGCAGAAAAAGCATTAGAAGAAGCCCGCATCAAGGCAGAAAAAGCGATTGCAGAAACGCGCCAGCGCGCCGAAGAACTTGCAAGTCTCACACGGGAACGTGCCATTGAGCTCCAACAACGCGGTCAAGAAATCCTCGAAGAACAAAAAACAAAACTCGGCCAGACAATTGAAGCTGGGAAAAAAGCCGTAAAGAAAGAAACCGGCACAGGGGAAGAACCCGCTGCCTCGTAGTGCCCTTAGATGTCTTACCAATAATGATGATGAGAATTAGGACGGGATTCGCTCCGTCCTAATTCTCTCTCTAATTCAGCAACTCCTCACTTACCTACCCAATTCACAAAAAATTGTCGGAATAGCATCCAGAACATCCGAAGCTAAAACACAGCGCGTTGTGTTGATCCTTTTCGCTGCCAACAATCCGGCCTGAGAATGAATCCATACTCCAATGACTGCGGAATCAAAACTATCGAAGCCTTGCGCTCTCAATCCGCTGATTAATCCCGCTAAAACATCACCGCTCCCCGCTTTCGCTAATGCAGAAGTAGCAACGGGATTAACTGCTGTGCGGCCATTTGGTTCAGCAACGACGGTAAAAGCACCCTTCAAGACAACGATCTGTCCCCACAGGTTGGCAAATCTTTCTGCAATAGAAATGCGTTCAGCCTGAATTTCAGCGACGCGCATCCCCGTCAAAACACTCATCTCGCCAGGATGAGGTGTCAAAACTGTCTTCTCGGGTAATTTTTTATACCAAAACTCGTTCTCGGAAAGGAGTTTCAATCCATCTGCATCAACCACCAACGGAGGAATTTGGTCACTAGGGATATCTAGCAAGCTTCTCACGAATTTAGATGTACTCTCATGCAAACCAAAGCCGGGGCCAAACAAGAGAGCATCGCTCGATCGAAAGCGTTCCCTCAGTTGATCGATCGCCGAATCCGAGAGAAAACCTTCTTGATCGGGTAGAATTAGCCATGTCGCTTCAGGAAGCTGACCAGCAAGCGATTGATACACAGAGCGCACAACTCCCATCGTGACCAAGCCGCATCCAGCAAGATAAGCAGCTTTGCCTGCCAAATATGCAGCACCCGTAAAATTTTCACTGCCAGCTAAGACAAAAGTTGTTCCAAAAGTACCTTTGTGTGAATCATCGGAACGGATCGGAACCCGTTCTTTAACCCAATCAGCATCCGTGACAAATCTCTGAGTTCCTCTCCACGTTGGATAGCTATCGGTCAATCCAATATCTGCAACCACGATTCGCCCACATAAGGAGTGTGCAGGAATCTTTAGCAGGCCGGCTTTTACCGCTGCCATGGTGACAGTTAGCTCAGCAGGAATCACTTCTGGCGCAGCCTCTCCGCTATCACAATCTACGCCAGAAGGACAATCCACAGCAACGACGTGCAGACTCGGCAATGCCATTAGGTATTCCTTGACCGTCTTCAATACGCTAGCGATTGAATCTTTTAGGGGCAATTGAAAACCCGTACCCAAAACACCATCTAAAAGAACATCGCTCTGCTGCAATGCAATTCTCAATTGTTGGAATTCACCATCTTCCTGAGCTGAAATTAAGATACCATTTCTCTCCAAAACCCTCTGGATTAACGGATCATCTAAGTTTCTTTCTCTCACTAGGTAGGCAATGACTTTCCACCCCTGATTGGCTAAATATGCCAAAGCGACCAAGGTATCTCCACCATTATTTCCAGAGCCAATTAAACCGACTACACTGCGACTGGTTTTGGTCCGATATTCTTGATCAACAATGATGCCCAAATTTGTACCTGCATTTTCCATCATTCGGGCATAGGTTAAGCCCATTCGATCAGCTTCCTGTTCAATGGCACGCATCTCCGAAACCGTAACATATTTCATCATAGTTCGCTTTACTCCTTGTTTCCCCAAAGGTCTGGAATGACCCAATCCAAATCAAGTTCATGCAATTTTTCTCGGGTAGGCTTTCCTGACTCCAAGTCCCACTTCCTTACTCGATAATATTCCTGGCGCATTTCATCAAACGGCACAACATAGTTTTCAAGTTCCCCTTGGCCATCTTCATAAGCAATCTGAAAGGCCTTTGGCATTCTTTCTCCCTTTGGATCGTATCCTAAGCGAATATTGATCGCTCGCTTCAAATTCCAACTTCTCTCGCCAATTTTCATCAAAGCTGGCAAATCAAACTCAGTACCGCAAGCTTTATTCACCAGTTGAACCACCTCTCGTGGCGGGACATTGGCAAAGATGCACATCACTAGGCTATTGAACACTGTCCGCCAATCTTGATGGATGCTGACATTTTTGGCTTTCTCTGCTCCACTTAACCGAGGATATACCTCCAATCCAATCTCCGATTCCACTTGTCCAATTTCAACAAAGAAATAATCCGACTGATTGTGACTAGCGCCAATTGGTGAGGTGGCATAGACCAATGCCATCCCAGAAGCTCCACGCGGATCATGATAAGCGACCTCTAAACCGTTGACTTGCACAGCCTCGTCAGGAACGTGATACTTTTCTGCTAACCTCTTACTTCCCAGAGCTAAGAGTTCCCCAAAGCCTTCTCGGTTGGCAATCTTGGTGATCAGTTTTCTGACCGCTTCGCTATCTCCCCATTTCAATTCTAAACCGTCTGCATCAGCTTTTTGAAGGATACCTTGCTCAAATAAACTAAATGCCAATCCGATGGTGTTGCTAGTGCTGATCGAGTCCAATCCAAAGCGATCACACAATTCCCCAAGTTCGGTGATTGCGATAGGATCTGAAATTAGTAAATTCGGTCCAAATCCGACGATTGTCTCATATTCAGGCCCTTTCTTTTTTGGCGACTGACCATATTGGACAACCCGACCACAAGCAATTACACAAGCATGACAAGCACTGACTCCCTTAAGAAGGTTTTCCGCAAAATAAGCCCCCGAAACCGTCGCAACACCCTCAAAGATACTTTGATGATAATACCGTTTGGGCATCAAACCGAGGTAGTCAAAATAGTCTGCTGCTCCGGCTGTGCCGAGATCCCTCAACACCACCGATTGATTATCCGTTTTTAAGTTGCGGTTTGCTTCAGTGCGCAAGGAGTTGTACTCTTCAGGCAGATAAACAGGGATCGATTTTGTTCCACGCACTGCAATTGCCTTAAGATTCTTAGAACCCATTACTGCCCCTAAACCTGTCCTACCCGCAACCCGTCCATGATCAGTCAAGATCAATGAGTAAGGGATGCCCCGTTCGGCGGCAGGACCGATCACTGCTATGCGAAAACCCTTCTCTCCAATTTCATCCAAGACCATCTGTTGCGTAGAGTATG
>JAOAHK010000168.1:5859-6110 GCA_026415275.1 Anaerolineales bacterium | reverse complement strand
AACAAGCCCTCGCTTTTTGGGAAGACATGCGCAAGCTGCCCAACCTGCGCTTGAACGCTGTGATGGGTTATGAAGGACATATCGCTGGGGTCAACGATGCCCTGCCTGGCAAACCCCTTAAGAACGCGCTGATGCGAATGATTAAGAAACTCTCAATTCGCGATCTGCGCCGGCGGCGGGGTGAGATCGTCTCCGCGCTAAAGCAAGCCGGCGCAGAGATCGAAATCGTAAACGGCGGTGGATCGGGCAGT
>JAOAHK010000168.1:0-5849 GCA_026415275.1 Anaerolineales bacterium | reverse complement strand
GTTACGGAGGTCACGGTGGGTTCGGGGTTCTACTGTTCGGCTTTATTCCATCATTTCCGAGAAGTGCACTACCGCCCAGCCGCCTTCTTTGCGCTGCAAATTGTCCGTCGGCCTGCCACTAATATTTTGACTTGTCAGGGGGGCGGTTATGTCGCCTCGGGTGCCGCCGGCGAGGATAAACTGCCTCGTCCGCTTCTCCCCGCAGGGTTAAGGCTCTTGCCTTTGGAGGGGGCAGGGGAAGTCCAAACGCCGTTGCTCTTGCCCGCCGATTGCCCGCCTCTTGCGCTTGGTGATCTGATCTTCTTCCAACACGCCAAAGCCGGCGAATTGTGCGAACGCTTCAACGAGTTGTACTTGGTGCGCGGCAGCGAAATTGTCGACTGTGTGCCGACCTATCGCGGCGAAGGAAAAGCCTTTTTGTAATCCGCAGCCCACCAAACTTTAGGTGGGAAAACGCAGCAGCGCAGAACAATTGAATCAGGAGGTCCACCATGCAAATACCCGAAAAGGGGCTACCCCCAGAGCAAATCTTCGATTTCCTCAATCTCGTCAAAACCTATGACATGAATTGGAAAGACGGGCGGATGTATGCCTATGTCTATGACCCTGGCGAGGTGGCGATGGAGATCGGTCGCCAAGCCTACATGACTTATTTGGTCGAAAACGGTTTGGACCCCACGGCTTTTCCCAGCGTGCTAAAGTTGGAGAACGATGTCGTGCGCATGGTGATCAACCTGCTGCGCGGCGATGAAAACGTGGTCGGCAATTTGACCACCGGCGGCACGGAGAGCATTCTGCTTGCCGTGAAGACGGCGCGGGATTGGGCACGGGTTCATAAGCCGCATATCCAAGAGCCAGAGATGGTGCTCTGCCAGACCGCGCACCATGCTTTCCACAAAGCTGCCCAATACTTTGGCTTGAAAGTGGTCATGACGCCTTTCGATCCCAATACCTATCGCCTGGATGTCGAGGCGATGCAACAAGCCATCACGCCCAATACCATCCTGTTGGTGGCTTCTGCGCCAGCCTACTCGCAAGGCGTGGTTGACCCCATTCCAGAAGTGGCTGCCCTGGCACAAGAGCATGACCTGCTGTGTCATGTCGATGCCTGTGTTGGTGGCATCCATCTCTCTTTTATGCGCCAATTAGGCTACGACGTTCCGCCCTTTGATTGGACGGTGCCGGGCGTGACCTCGATCTCGACCGATTTGCACAAATTCGGCTATTGCCCCAAACAGGCCTCCGTGGTGATGTATCGTAACCCAGAACTGCGCCGCTATCAGATTTTTACCTCCACACGCACGACCTGCTATACCTTGATCAACCACACCATACTGAGCACGAAAAGCGGGGGACCGGCGGCCGGGGCTTGGGCAGTGCTGAACTTCCTGGGACAAGCAGGATACCGCAAGATCGTCGCTGCTGTGCAAGACGCTACAGCAAAGATGATTGCTGGTGTCGAAGCCATTGAGGATTTAAGGGTGATGGGTAAGCCAGATATGTGTCTGTTTGCTTTTACTTCTCAGCGGCTGAATCTATTTCAAGTGGTCGATGCCATGGCAAAGCGTGGTTGGACAGTACAGCCCCAATTCGCCAAACCAAACGCGCCGCGCAACATCCATATCTCGGTCAACTACGGCAATGTCAAACGGGTTGAGGAATTTTTAGAAGCTTTACGCCAAAGTGTTGAGGAGGTGAATGCCAAACCATCCATCCAAAGTGAACCCTTGATCGTGGAACTGAAGAAGCTGATCGAAAGCCAGGATCCCCATATCTTCGAGAAAGCCGCCGCCATGGTCGGGATGCAAGATGGCAACCTGCCCAAGGAGATGGCGTTGGTCAATACCCTCTTGGAAGCCATGCCAGATGAGGTGCAAGCGCAATTTTTGGTCGAATTTTTCAATCAACTTTATCGCTAAACAACAGGAGGAGCTGTGATGAACCGCAAATTGAAATTTTTCACTTTTTCCTTCGGCAATTTTGCCAACACCGTTGCCTATCAGGTTTTGGGCAATCGTGTTCAATTCTTCTATATCGATGTTCTTGGGCTCAATCCAGCCATTGCCGGCACGGTTTGGACGCTCTACGGCATCTGGAACATGATCAACGACCCCTTGATGGGGCAAGTCTCCGACCGCACGCGCACCCCCATGGGACGGCGCGTTCCGTATGTTCTGTTTGGCGCCATCCCCTTGGGGTTGTCTTTTTTCTTCCTCTGGACGCCGCCCACCCATAACCCCTGGATCATGGCGGTCTACTTCTTTATGATGCTTTTCATCTTTGACACCCTCTATACGATCACCATCATCGCTTATAACTCCCTCTTCCCGCACGTTGCCCCAACGGTCAAAGATCGGGTCGATCTCTCCACCTGGCGCGAAGCATTAGCCGTCATTGGCTTGCTGCTCTCGTACATCGCTGCGCCGATCCTCTCCGAGACCGTTGGCTTTGTTTGGATGGGAGCAATCATCGGCGCCTTGATCGCCATCGGGTATCTGGTCACCGTGATCTACGTGCGCGAAAAGCCCGTTCCTGAGGACGAGGTTATCCCCGGAATTATTGAATCGTTGAAAATTGTTTTGGGCAGCCGAGCCTTTCGCCTTTTTGTCGGTTTCAACCTGATGAAAGAGTATGTCTTCTTGATTCTGGGGGCGACTTTGCCCTTTTGGCGCAAATATGCTCTAGGCATTCAAGGCAAAAGCGATGTTTTTGGAGCCACACTCGGCGCCGGAGACCAAGAGGCAATTCTCCTCGGGACGGCGTTTATTCTCTGTGTTCCCCTCCTGCTGGTTTGGCAAAAAATTGTGCCGCGTCTGGGTTATCGCAAGTCCTGGCTATTGGCGAACGCTGTCTTCGTGCCAGGCTTATTGGTCATGACTTTTGCCACAGATTTCTACACTGGTCTCTTGGGTACCACACTGGTTGCACCGGGCTTAGCGGGTTACATGATCTTGCCCCTGCCCATGCTGGCGGAAGTGATCGATGACGATGCTCACAAACACGGTTTACGGCGCGAAGGGATCTTCTTCGGCATGAACGGCGGCATCGTCAAAGCAGCTTTTTCGTTGCAAGGGGTTTTCTTCGCTACGGTCTTCTCCTTGACCGGTTACGTTGCTGGCGCCGCTGAACAATCTGCCACTGCCATCTGGGGCATCCGCTTTCTCATTGGTATCACCCCAATCCTCTCTATCCTCTTGAGCAGTTGGTGGCTGTGGAAGTATCCTTTGGGGAGAGAAGTGGCTAAAGCTGCCGAGCCGGCTGTCGCCTAGAGAGGACTATTCATGGCAAAAAACTTATCCGATCTTGCCATCCAATACTTTGAAGCGCATGAAGAAGAAGCGATTGAAAAACTCTGTCAACTTGTCCGCTTTCCCACAATCTCCGCCGAATATTGCGAGCGGCAAGCGGCTTTTTCTGACTGCGCTCTCTGGTTACAGGGCGAAATGAGCCGCATTGGCTTAGAAAACGCGCAAGTGATTCCGCTCGAGAATGCCCCACCGCTGGTTTACGCTGAATGGTTGGGGGCGGGTGACTCTGCCCCCACTTTGCTGATTTATGGGCATTATGACGTTGTACCCGTTGACCCGCTTGAGCAATGGTCCCGGCCGCCTTTTGAGCCTGTGGTAACCGCAGGCCGACTGTACGGGCGTGGCGCCAGCGATGACAAGGGGCAATTTTGGGCAATTTTGTGCGCCGTTGAAGCTTGCCTGAAGAGCAACAGCGGTTTGCCCCTCAACGTCAAAATCCTGCTCGAAGGGGAAGAAGAAGCGCTGAGTGCACATTTAGCCCCCTTCCTAAAAGAAAATTGGGATCGTCTGAATTGCAACGGCATCTTGATCGCTGATATGGACGCTTTACACCCGCAAGTGCCCTTAATTATGTATGGCACGCGCGGCAACTGCACCTTGGAAGTACATCTCAAAGGACCCAGCCACGAATTGCACTCCGGCACCTATGGCGGCGGGGTCGAAAATCCGTTGAATGTGTTGGTGCGCTTGTTGGCTGCGATCCAAGATGGCAAAACGCGGCGCATCCTAGTGCCCGGCTTTTACGCTGCCGTGCGCCCGCTGAGCGAACGCGAAATGGCTTATTTAGAAGACCTGCCTATCACCGATGAGATGGGCTTAGCCATCACGGGAGCGCCAGCTTTGGCAGGAGAAGAGGGCTATCCGCTCAAAGCACGCATCAGCGCCCGCCCGACCTTTGAGGTACACGGCATCTGCGGCGGCTACTGCGGGGAAGGGGTGAAAACGGTCATCCCAGCCAGTGTAACCGCCAAGCTGAGCTTCCGCCTTGTTCCCAACCAAGACCCGGAGGAAATTGGCAAGCTGGTTCGGGATTATCTCGTCCAAAAGGCGCCGCCCACCGTGACCATCGAGGTCACCCCTTGGGGCAAGGCACAGCCAGCGACCGTCGATCTCGATGCCCCGTTGATCGCTGCTGGGCAGCGCGCCATCCGGCGCGGCTTTGGTGCACCACCTAAGTTTGTGCGCGGCGGCGGATCGATCCCGATCTTAAATATCCTGCAAGAGCAGATCCATCCGCACATATTGCTCACCGGTTTTGGGCTGCCCGAAGACCGCACACACAGCACGGACGAAAGCCTCTCTCTCTCCCAATTTCGCAACGGCGTGCGCAGTGTGATCTATTTGTTTGAGGAGGTTGGGAAGTTTTCTAGACAAGCCTAACCTGGGGAGATTTTTTGCCGTCAGGGCGCGCAGAGTCCGCAAAACAGAGGAATTTTTTTCCTTGAAAACGACGAACTCTGCGCATCCCGCAGTTAGTGAAGCGGCATACCCCTTCCGAGTGGATGTTAGGAAACAAAGGGTGATGCTCAATCCATAGAGTAATTGGGGGAGAAACAGAAAGCTACCAACACCTTTTCCTCCCAAACCTCAGACAATTGCCGATTGAGCAGTCAGGGGGATTACATTCTTTCCTTGCACACTTGTAAGATAAAAAGCCCCGTTCTGGATGTATAATGAAAAAAAGAAAAATCGTACTCGTTTCCTAAAGGATTTAAGGCTGACTCTCAATGGTAAATTTCAATCGCGGATGGCAGTGAGCGTGTCCACAGGGTTCGAGTGAGCGATCAATCTCTTAATGGTAGTGTTATTTGGGTTTACCATAAGCAATAAATGGACACCGATTTTACCCGCGAAGCAATCCTCCAAAAACCGGTGGCAGAGGGGACGCTGCGTTGTCATGTGTGTGAACGGCGCTGTGTGATCCCACCTGGCCAATTAGGGTGGTGTCGCACCCGCTTAAATCACGCAGGGAAGCTGTTGACCCTGGTCTATGGGGCAATCTCCACAATGACAGCCAACGCAGTCGAGAAGAAACCGCTCTATCACTTTTACCCTGGCACAAAAACGATGACCGCTGGCGGCTGGTGCTGCAATTTCCCTTGTCTGTGGTGCCGCAACTGGGATTTAGCTCATGCTGACGCACCCCTCAGCGGTGAATTTATCTCACCAGCCCAATTTGTCAGCATCGCCGAAGAAGCGGGTTGTCAGGGGATTGCCATGTCGTTCAATGAGCCTACCCTTGCCCTCGAATGGTCGCTGAATGCCTTTCAAGTTGCCCAAGAGCGAGGACTCTATAACGTGTTTGTCACCAATGGCTACATGACCCCCGAAGCGCTGATGTTTCTGATCCATGCGGGGATGCATGCCATGAACGTGGACATCAATACCGATGTCAATCTGGCTCGCCGCTATTTGGACGGGGTGGACATGGAGCGCATCTGGATGAATTGCAAAATTGCCTTGCAGTACGGCGTTCATGTTGAAATTTCGACGTTGGTGATTCCCTCCTTGAATGATGATGAAGGGGTCTTACAGGGCATT
>JAOAHK010000167.1 GCA_026415275.1 Anaerolineales bacterium | reverse complement strand
TGTGCTTCTATTGAGTATCTTTGCACTGGTGACCGTTATCACCCAAATGCCTCGGGCAACGTTTGCCGATTCCTCTTCTTTTCTCTACCTTCCTCTTTTGATCAAAGGTACACCACCCGAATTATTGCCGCGCATCAATGCGCCTAATTTTGGGTCACAGGAAATCCCCTTTGGGCAAACTGCCATCGCTTGGTTCGGCTACCTCAGCCCGGATAGCAACTACGCCGATATTCGCGTCGGTTACAACAACCAGGAGCTTTACGTGTATCTAGCGGTCTTCGATCGCCATCTGTGGTATGACGAGAATCCCGCTCCGGCCCGCCTAGAGCAGTGGGATGCCGTGACGTTGTTGCTGGATACGAACGCCAATGCTCATTCGCTCTCCCCTTCGAGCTATCGTTTCGTCGCTCAACTCTACGGGGACGAAGACCCAAAATACAAAACCGCTTACCGGGGTGCGAGTTCAGCTTGGCAACCGGTTAACCTGAGCTTCCGCGCCAAGCCGGGCTGGCGGGGTAAAGCGCTCAATGACAACCGCGAGAGCGATCGGGGTTGGGCAATGGGCTTTACGATTCCCTTTAGCAGTCTTGGGCTGTCCTCTGCCCCAGCCTACGGCACGTCGTGGCGAATGGCAGTGCTCCTTCATGACCGTGACCAACGCGGCGGTCCGGTTTTCCCGATCCAGACCTGGCCGCCCCAAGTCTATGATACCGACCCGGGCAGTTGGGGATTTTTAAACTTCGGCATCCCCGCTTATGCCTCCCCCAAAACCCCGAAAGGCACTGCGCTGGTCCGCCGCCCGACCGAAGACAGTCCGCTGGTGCCCGACGCCGATGTCGGTGGCGCGAGTTCTAACCAGTGCCCTGGCGATGAATATCACATCTGGAACGAATGGGCAAACCGCAACTCCGGCAATTGGCCGGATTTCAACATCCAAAACCAATCCGATGTTGCCGATTGGCCGTGCTTTGCCAAGTACTACGTGACTTTCCCGCTGGATAGCATCCCGCCGGGAAAGACCATCGTCTCCGCCAGGCTGACTTTGCATCAATTCGGCAATGCCGGCGGTTCGGAAGCTAAGCCGTCCTGGATCCAAGTTCTGACCACCCTCGGCGACTGGCAGGAAAACAAAATCACTTGGAACAATGCGCCGCTGGCATACGAAAACCTCGGCGGCAGTTGGGTTAACCCGATAACGAACTTTCCCGGTTGGCCGGGCGTCCCTCGCACCTGGGATGTCTCTTTGGCAGTGGTCAAAGCCTACCAGCAAGGTCAACTTCTGCGCCTCATCCTCTACGAAGCCGACTCGGATTACCACAGCGGCAAATATTTCGTTTCCTCCGATACGGGTGATTGGAATACCGCAGGACGCCCGACCCTAGAGGTGAAATGGTCTGACTAGGACTCTTTGAGATGCTCTCACTTTCATGGCTCGCTCTGATGCTAGAAACGTTCCCTAATTGCCTAGTCATAGAGCCAGACGTGCCGGGGACTATCTTCCTCAAAGGTCATTAATCTCTTTGCTTCTGACCCAATTCACTATCAAACCAAGGGGCCGGAGTCGCGGGCGTCCGCGCCTGCGCACACGGCGGACGGGGACGTCCGCCTTCCGTCCCGCGGGGGTTGGAGTGGCAAGCATCCTCACCGATTGGTTTGTCAATGGGGAAACACCGGCTGGCGAGAAATTTCGCGGGCTAGAACGACTTTCTGGATGTTCCCCTCGGAGAGAGATCGCGCTGGCGTGGTGATATCGGGCGTCTTGCTTTCAAATTCCTGAACCATACGAGATTACTCTCGTGCTAGATACTGTAACGCAACATTGATGTCATCCGATGAACGAGATGAATCTCGCGCTAAGGTTCAGGTATTACAACCTTCCTGTTGTCAAAGATGTAGGCTGAATCTTGCGCAAGGATGATTTACTTAGCTACCGCTACAAAAATCAATTCGAGTTTTACCTCATCGGCTACGTTAGCCACAAACGGCACGTTTGGGACAACAAGGTTGAAATCCGAGCGGCGGATCGTAGCCACTGCGCTGCCACTTAAGCGTGTCGCACTCTCGGCGACAACCTTTACCTCAAAGGTAACCGGTTTGGTGACATCGCGAATTGTCAAATCGCCTGTCAGGCGAAACGTATAAGTTTTACCGACCTCACCGATCCCACTCAAACCTTCAATGGAGGTAGGGGTGAAGAGAATATATTCATAGGCATCGGTTTGCAGGATACGATTGCGGATTGCAGAATTACGCCGTTCATCATCCGTCTTAAAATCCCGAGCGTTAATCTGGATTGCGCCTACTTTGGATTGGGACAGATCACTTTGGTTGACCAATATTTCTCCACTGACCAGATTGGTTTCTCCAATGACATCTTTGGGACTGCCGCGCAACTCCTCATAGATCGTAAATCGGGCAAGGCTCTGAGCGGAATCGATTTGAAAGACAATTTGTCCCGAAGCCTCACCGATCTCCCCAGCCATAGGCTGCTCCGGCTCTGGATAAGGGCTCACACTTGCTTTATTCATTGAAGAAAGGTTACCCTCTGCCGGACTAGGATACGCGGTTTCTGAAATTGCTGGCGCTGAATTCGATTGTCCGGCTTCAACGGGGATCGGAGTAGCTACCCCACTGGGTGGTAATGTCGGGCCTAGAACAAATTGATATAATGCATAGCCTGCTATGGCTAGGACGAAAACTCCTAAGAGCAGGAGAAAGATCGATTTGGATTTCATAATTTCCTCCAGAATCTCGATAGAAAGGACATATTTTGGTATATTATAACAACAAGAGTATCTCATGTCTCATTGATTATCAAATCCAAACTAGTTCTAAGCTTTCCCTAACAATTTGCTAACCTGACCTCTCACAGTTTCTCAAGAACGGGTGCAGGGTTGACACTCCGCTGCTCCATTCGGTTATAATCGCCCCTATGGAAAAAAATTTTATCGGCGTTGTCTCGGCAATCGCAGCATTTTCAGGTATTGCCATCGGGCATATCCTTGTCCGCTGGTTAGAATTTCGAGTAGTTCGTCTGTGGATACCCCTCGGTTCTTTTTTGGCTCTTGGTTTTTCCTTTGAGGTATTCTCCCTAAACATTCTCAATCTGTATGCCAAAACTGCATTTGGCATTTTTGGCTTTACACTCCTCTGGGACGCAGTGGAATTGATCCGCCAGCAACAGCGTGTGCGCTGCGGCCATGCTCCTGCAAATCCTTGCAATGCACGCCACCGCCGCTTCCTGGAAGTGACTCCCTCTTCTGCCACAACCATTGACTATCTGAGAGACGAAACCCCTAATCGCTAGAGTCGAGGTAAAAAAGCTGATGGAAGAATTTGGCATACTGCTTGGTCTTTTGACCCTTATCACGATCGGTTTAGGATTTCCCATCGTGATTCTTATCGAGCGTTGGTTTGGCTGGCTGTGGTGGCCCTACCTGCTAGGGCTCGGCACTCTCATTGTTCTTACTTCCCTCTGGGTGAAAAACGTTTGGCTTTCTGCTTGGTTCGGAGTGTTGGGCGCTACGTTGGCTTGGGGATCAACTGAGCTAAAAAAGCAAGCACGGCGCGCTGAGTTAGGTTGGTTTCCTAATCATCCCCAGAAAATCGATCCCCCCTTTAAGGAGATCATCCGGAGATGGAAAGCACCGAGCATTTAGCACCCTCAAATTACCGCGCCGGTTTCATCGCCGTGATTGGCAAACCCAATGTGGGCAAATCCACATTGATGAATGTTTTTCTCCAGCAAAAGATTGCAGCCGTATCACCTCGCCCCCAAACCACCCGCAAGCAGCAACTCGGAATCTTAACCACTGAACAAGCCCAAATTATCTTTGTTGACACCCCCGGCTTTCACATTCCACGCCACACGTTGGGTGAAAAAATGGTCAAAGCTGCCTTGAAAGCGATTGAAGATGCGGACGGGCTACTCTTTTTACTTGATGTCAGCGAACCCCTGAGCCAAGAAGACATCGATTTAGCCAATCAGCTCCAATCTTTTCAGACAACCAAACCGATCGTAGTTGCCTTCAACAAAATCGACATCGCTAAAGAGGAATTTATTGCACAAGCTGAAACGTTGGTTCGGGAGCAATTCCCCAACGCGACAGTGGTGCAAATTTCCTGCCTGCGGGGGGATAATCTAGACCGATTATTGGATTTACTCATCGAATGTTTACCAAGTAGTGAGCCCCTCTACCCCGAAGATCAGATCACCGATTACTACGAGCGCGAGATAGCTGCCGAACTCATCCGTGAGGCTGCCCTGCACATTCTGCGCGATGAAGTGCCACATGGGATTGCGGTGCGCATCGATCAATATCAGGAAAAAGACGAAAACCTTGCTGTGATTGATGCAACCATCATCGTGGAAAAAGAAACGCATAAAGCCATCGTCATCGGCGCTGGCGGCAATATGATCAAAAAAATTGGCACCCAAGCGCGACAAGAAATTGAAGCCATGAGCGGCAGAAAAGTATTTCTAAATCTACACGTGAAAGTCCAAAAGAATTGGCGTAAAAACGAAACCATCCTCAAATGGCTAGGATATACCTAGAAAAAACTCTCATACCTTCTTAAGAACAGCAATACAAAAAGCGCTTTGTCACCTTGAGAAGATAACAAAACGCTTTTGATTGTCTAATCGCACTCAGTTTAGATTGACTTGAATTGAGTCTCCCAGAGGATTTAGCTACCGCTGATCAGCCCTTTGAATAAGTCTCCACCAATGCCCGATAATCCTGTCTGCTCGTCCCCGCGAGCAGAAAAAGATATTCCACGCTTGATGCGATCCACTAAACGGGAGAAGGGCAAACTCTGCAGATAGACCTTGCCTGGACCTGTAAGGCGTGCTAAGAACAATCCTTCACCGCCAAACAAGGCGTTCTTAAAACCCCCAATAAATTGAATGTCATAATCAACCGTGCTGGCAAAAGCCACGATGCATCCGGTATCGACCCGTAGAGTCTCTCCGACTGCTAACTCTTTTTCGATTACTGTCCCTCCGGCATGAACAAAGACCATCCCATCTCCTTTGAGGCGTTGTAAGATAAACCCCTCACCACCGAACAATCCGGCGCCGATTTTTTTGGTAAAAGCAATTTCAATATCAGTACCCTGCGCTGCTGCTAGGAAAGAATCTTTTTGACAAAGTATTTCGCCGCGAAATTGATCCAAATCAAAAGCGATGATACTTCCCGGATAAGGCGCAGCAAACGCTACACAGCGCGGTTTTCTATCAGTGTTATGGAACGTAGTGACAAAGAAACTCTCGCCTGTCAACATGCGTTTTAGCCCTTTAAGAAGACCACCCCCGGTATGGGTCTGCATCTGAATCCCATCTTCCATGTAAATCATTGCGCCTGCCTCAGCTTGAACACCTTCACCTGGGTCTAAAATAACCTCGACCAGTTGCAGTTCTTCTCCATAGATTTTATGTTCAATTACGTCAGCCATTTCAAACTCCTTAACCATAGAAGATAAAAATTTTAATTATACCGCTAATATCCAAGGCAGTTTACAGAGCCATTTCCTTTAATCCGAACTGGGTAAGAATAACCGCTCCAAAGCCAACCAAACCAACGCTAAAGGGGATAATCCATCCAATACAAGGAACCAAGGCAGAAATTCCACTAACGACAAACACTAAAACAAACGTACCTATTCCGGCAGTAATCGGTAATGACCAGCTTTGCTTAATCATCTCCGTCAAACGCCGTCCTGTCTCCAGCCCTAGGGCAAGCACTCCAATGAACCAACCCAATCCAGCTAAGATAAACCCCAAAAAGGCAATTGGCGCAAAGATCAACGTTACCACCAATAAAATGATCCCAACAGAAACAATCACAAAGGAAATCAAACCAACTGCACCAGAAATGACCGCTTGATCCCGCACAGCATTCGCAATCCTCTCCAATGGATTGGGAAACAAAAGCCCGACGAGGATGGCTAGCGCACTCCAAGCAAAAACGCGGAACAAAAAACCACCCCATCGCATCCAACCCCGTGCCAGCCAATCCAGATTGGGCAATTCAATTCGGAAAGGATAGACCGCAGCAAAGGGGCGGATCGACTCAAATTGCATGATTTGCCCGACGACCTGAGCTCCTTCCTGTTGTTGATAAGCTGAGCCAAATAAAATTACATCGCCACCTA
>JAOAHK010000166.1 GCA_026415275.1 Anaerolineales bacterium | reverse complement strand
CCCTCCACAGCCGCCATAACCAAAGCCAGGGCTTGATTAGCGGTCAGGAATGTGTTGGTTGCGATTGCTGCACCGATGAAAATTACCAAACCAACAAACATACCCAGCAATCCAACAGCAGTCAATCTTGTCCGTGTGTGTTTGCGCTCGGGGTCAAACCAGCCGCGCCGCAGGAGTTCCTGCTCCAAAGGTTCCGAAAAATACTTATTCTTGGAAGATAACCTGGTGAAAATTTGGTTTAGGTTCACCTGTTTTTCACCAAGTTTGAAAATTGCTTGCAACATCCCTTGCTCGTGCGGATGGAGCGAAGTGTTTCTATCATCAAGTTCGACAATGAACTGCTTTGCCCCGAACCAGCCCTTCTCTTCTCGGATTTGCAAAATGCCACGCTGGGCTAGGTCGAACAAGGCACCCATAGCAGTGTAGGAGTCATAGCCGATCAACTTGCCTACCACTGCTGGTGGCAGGCGGTCGTCGGGAGGATTAGGGAGCAGGGTCATTTCAGACAGATTTAACTCGCGGCGGTTGGCGCGGATGTATAGAAACAACCCCAATCCCCCCAGCAGCAAGGTTGCCACTCCGCTGAACAACCCCACCGGCAGGGTGCGCGAAACGGCACCGGCGGTTTCTTGTTCGCGTAGCTGCCACTCCGGTGCTGTCCTCACCAAGCTGTTTGCCGGAAATCTGGCCGTCAGGATGACACCCTCATTATCGGCGATCCCCGTTGTGGTCAGGCGAATTTCATTATTGGTTCGGGTGGTTTCAAAGGCGCGGTCCAGGGATGGAGATTCAAGCGGCTGAACATTGGGCGGAACATTTAGCCAGATGGTGCTTTGGTTAATGGGGTAGCCGTGGTCAGGGGGGATGACGTACCAGCGCAGGATGTCTGCCTCGCCGGTGCTTACGACCCCTGTGACACGATAACGCACAACAAACGTATGCGTCGAATTGCTGGTCGGAGAGAAATGCCAGGTGACCTTCAATGGATCGCCGGTTTGCACTTCAACTTGCCCTGCTTGGGTACCTTGTGGCATCGAAACGCCGTCCATGCTAGCTTCCAGAAAAGTCAAACCGTCCGTGCGCTCGGCGGAGATATGGCGGAAGGCGTAGGTAAAGGGTCCGCCTTCGAAGCGAAAGACAACCGTTTCGGTGACGATCATGTCGCCGTCCGGTTGGAGATCCAGTTGCACATCGAAACGCTCGGCAGAGTAAGTTTTATCTGCGCGCACGGCAACAGTGAAAAGAGTCGCTAGTAAGAAAGCAATAGATAATGCGGAGATCAGTTTTCGGATCATGATTCTTCCTCTCTTGATAGTATATACGGCTGACGATGATTTTTTACTCAAAAGTGGGCAGATATACTTTTCCCGAACAGTTAGGAGAAGCATCCTGTCTGACTATCTCCTAGCCATCTGGGTTACTAATCGCAGACGTTCTTTGGCTTGTTCCAAAATCAATGGCAGGACGGGAAATTGAAAATTAGGCGGAAAGCCAAAAGGCGAACCGATTAAGGCTCTGGGGGAAGGCTTTGCACTTTTCGGGGAGATCATTTGTTGAATCACTTGCAAAAATTCCGCAGTGCGCTGTTGATTCAATCGCCCGCGGCGCAGGCGAACAAACGGGTTGCGCATCCATGATGGATGAAGTACTCCGCTGACGGCGGTGACCACAAGCTGAACTTTCGGCACGCGGCGCACAATCACTTCTAGGCTGGGTGACCATTTTGTAAGCTCCTCTGCTGCTCCTGGCATGAAGGCTGGGTCCGGTTCGATCTTCCCTGCGGGGAAGATCAGGACGCTGCCACCGTTTTGTAAATGGCGGATGATGCTGCGCACGGCTCTCATGCGTTCGAAAGGATCCTGCGAGGAGAAAATTAAGTAGCTGCTGGTAGTTTGCAAATGGCGCAAAAATGGAACACCCGAAGCCACAATGCGCAAGTCCTCCCGGGCGAGATGCGAGGCAAGAACCAAACTGTCGATGACGCCGGGATGATTGGACAGAACCAGAAGCGGACCTTGCTCAGGGAGCGGGGCTTCCAGTTGAACCTGCACTTGTTCAGCAAAAACGGATAGAACACTGCGCGCGGCTTGTCTAAAACCACTCCGAGAAACCTCTTGGTCGAAACCTGCAGCTAATTCGGCAAAGCGTTGAACGGCTGGCACAAAGAGCGGTTCCAGACATCGACCAAGATAGCCAAACTTGATCAACCCCAAGGCTTTGATCACTTCGTCAAGCAAAAGTCGTCTGAGGCGAAGGATATCTATAGCAAGCGAGCTCTGTGTGGGGAAGGTTGTTGAGTCTATCGTTTTTTCCACTGGGAGGCTCGGCGTGAGATGCGATTGGTAAGTAGATCGTAGAGCAAACGTACGCCCACACTGGTCAGGATCACCAGCACCGACATAGCGGCAGCCGCAGCGGTATCGCCGGCGTCATCCATGTTGACGATGGCTACGGAAGCAAGCTTCAGGCGCGGCGAGTAAAGAAAGATGACCGCTGACACGGTGACCATAGCATTCACAAAGTAATACATTGCCATCGCAAGCAGCGCCGGCAAGCTCAACGGCACGGTGACCTTCCAGAAGGTGCGATAGAAAGGCACCCCTAAAGATTCGGAAACCGACTCGAACTCATTGTCCAACTGTTTTAGAGCAGTCGTTGCTGTCATGAAACTGACCGTGTAGAAGTGAACGATGTTGGATAAAACCAAGATCGCCATCGTGTTATACATAAAATTGAACGGGTTGGGGATGGTCAGCGCCCCAAAACGCCATTCAAGGGGGTTGAAGAAAAAGATATATGCCAAACCGATCACCATTCCCGGTAAAGCCACAGGAATCATAGAAAAGAAATAGGCAATGGTGCGGATTTGGCGAAAAGGCTTAAGTTTGTCGATGGCATAAGCGGCGAGAAAGGTAATTGCCGTGCCGATTACTGCGCTATAGAAGGACATACGCACGCTGTTCCAAAAGGCACTGTAGCCACCGCCACCCACCCGAGAGAAATCGAAGTGGCGCAGGGTTAGATTGAGCTTATAGGGCCAAATATCCACCAAAGAGGCTAAAAACACTGTGGCAATCACCGAAAAGACTGCCAAGGTGATCAAAGCACAATACACAAAGGCAAGGGTATCTCCCCAGCGGTTGGGTTTGGGTTGGAAGGGCACCGCGCGCGCCGTAAGTGCCGCACTCTGTTGTCTTTGAATCAAACGGTCAATCACGAAGGCAATTGCTGTTGGGATCAGGAGCAGGACACTGATCGTTGCCCCCATCTCGAAGTTCTGTTGACCGATCACTTGTTTGTAGATATCGGTTGCCATAACGTTGTAATTTCCACCAACTACTTTGGGAACACCAAAGTCGGTCAGCACCAACGTAAAAGTGACAAAAATCGAGCTGACCAACCCATATTTCATACTCGGTAAAGTGACCGTCAAAAAAGTACGCCACGCAGGCGCTTGCAAAGTGAGACTTGCCTCATATAGGCGTGCATCGGCTAAACTAGCTGCAACCAACAGGATCATCAAGGCTTGGGGGAAGACATAGAGAAATTCTCCTAACAGGATGCCGTTGAAGCCGTAGAGGTTAATGTCCCACCCCTGCCAACCGATGAGGCGCTCAAACCACCCTCCAAACCCGGTGGTGATCAACCCCTTTCGCCCAAATAAATATACCAAGCCGATGGCATGAGCTAACGGGGGAACATATAGGGGCAACATTGCCGCAACCAGAAAGAACCTTTTGGCAGGCATTTGCGTGCGGCTGAGGGCATATGCGTATCCAAAAGCGAGCGTCACCGCCAACAAAGTTGTAGCAACGGAAACTTTGAGGCTATTAGCAAAAGAAATCGAGAGCGCCGGGGTGTTGAAATAGCGCAGGTAATTGGCAAAGCCAACCCAATTGCCATCTCGATCGGACAAGCTGCGCTGAATTAGAGGAAATAAAGGCAGGATCACCCCCAATAACAGCCAAGCCAAAACCAAAAGGATCAGCAGCTTTTTGAGAAAGTCTTCACTCGCAAAAAGGGGAAGGGATAACCCTCGTCGTAGCCTTTGGCGCCGAACCGCCGTTGCCATGCCTAAACCGTAATCGAACTTGTTTTGGGATAGACCTGCAATTGGTCAGGAGGGAGATAAATCGGCACTTCTTCTCCTTCTCGGATAGTGTAGACAGACGAACGCTGGGGTGGCAGATAGGCAAGTAATCGCTCTTCTTCCCCGAGTTGCAGATGTAAGCGATAAAACGCGCCAATAAACTCGACTTCGTGCACGCGAGTGTGCAGTACATTCTCCCGCCCGTTGCTGAGATTTTCGACCACCTGTACTTTCTCTGGGCGAATGGCTAGTATCACGTCCTGCCCAGCGGGATGCAGAATTTCTTGGTGAAGATTGAGCTCGACCTTACCTACTTTGACTCGTTTCAATTCAGGCGCAATGACAACGCCGGGGAGAAAGTTCATCAAGCCGACAAAATCTGCCACAAACGGCGTAGCCGGGCGGTGATAAATTTCTTCCGGTGTGCCGATTTGGGCAATTCGGCCTTGATCCATGACAACCACCCGATCTGCCATAGTGAGGGCTTCTTCTTGGTCGTGGCTGACCATGATGGTCGTCACCCCCAATTGCCGTTGCAGGCGGGCAACTTCAATCCGCAAATTGGCGCGCACGCGGGCATCCAACGCCGAGAGCGGCTCATCCAACAAGAGTAGGTCAGGGGAAATAGCCAGGGCGCGGGCGAGGGCAACCCGTTGCTGTTGCCCACCGCTCAATTGGGCAGGATACCTTGCCTCATAACCCTGTAGCCCGACCAGTTCCAACATCTCTGCCACGCGGTGCTGGATTTGATTTTTGGGCAGTTTGCGGTTCTCTAAACCATAAGCGATATTTTGGAAAACGGTCAAATTGGGGAACAGCGCATAGGATTGAAAGACAATGCCAATGTTCCGTTTGGCGGGGGAGAGATGGGTAATTTCCTGTCCCTTTTGCAAGATACTACCACCGGTCGGTGATTCCAGTCCAGCGACAATCCGCAACAGGGTGGTTTTGCCACAGCCGCTAGGTCCAAGTAAAAAGACGAACTCCCCTTCTTGAATATCCAGGGAGACGTCTTCGAGAGCAAGGGCGCGATCAAACTTCTTGGTTACCGATTGAATTTGTAGATACGGTTCTTCCATATTTCTTCGACCACATGGATGAGGAAAGCCAGAACGGCTTCCCTCATCCATGGAGATTGTCTTATTTGGGTTCAGATTTGGCGTCGTAGCGCTTCAACCACTCATTGAGGATACGTTCGCGGTTGGCGGCTGCCCAGTTGAAGTCATTCTTAATCAGTTGTGCCACTGGATCGGCGGGATAGCCTTCGGGGACCGGCACATTGGTTTCGGCAGCGGTAATCGGATAAGAAGCGGCATACTTCTCCATGACTTCGGGGCTGATCGCCCAATCCAAGAAGATGCGCGCCGCAGGTTTGATGTTCGCTTTCTTGATCAGGGCATTGGCTTCGATCTCCCAACCCGATCCTTCTTTGGGGAAGACCGGTTCAATAGGCTGACCCTCGGCCTTTTGCTTGATGGCGCGATAGTCGAAGGAGATACCGATCACGGTCTCACCGGCACCGGCCATCTTGCACGGCTTCGAACCGGAGTGAGTATAGGTGGCGATATTCTCATGTAAGGCATCCAAGTATTTCCAACCCTCTTCTTCGCCCTTCAGTTGCAGAATAGCTGAGACGGAGAGGTAGCCGGTGCCCGAGGAGTTGGGGTTGGGCATCACAATCAAGCCTTTATATTCCGGCTTCAATAAGTCTTCCCAAGAGGTGGGCATGGGCAAGTTCTTGGCTTGCAGTTCCACGGTGTTGACACAGAAAGCGGAGAACCAGGCGTCAATCCCAACCCAATGAGGCGGATTCTTCTCATCGCGGAAATTGGGGCGGATTTTTTCCAAGCCGGCGGGAGCGTACGGTTCCAGCATCCCCATTTGGTCGGCGATGAGCAGACTGGAAGCAGCCAACCCCCAAACTACATCTGCCTGTGGATTGTCCTTTTCAGCTAAGAGCTTGGCGGTGATGATGCCGGTTGAATCGCGTACGAACTTGAGCGAGATGTTGGGATGCTCTTTCTCGAAAGCCTCTTGATAAGCCTTGATCTGGTCGGCCTCAAGCGCGGTGTAGACGAGC
>JAOAHK010000165.1 GCA_026415275.1 Anaerolineales bacterium | reverse complement strand
TCTGGGTTTTGTGCCGTGCCGCGAATGAAAGGCCGATCGGGGGAGAGTGCTCGAGAGCGATGCGCATAAACATATGTATCGTCGATCAAGGCGCGGATTTCAGCTTCGCTCAGTTGTTCAATCTTGTTGACCTCATGCGAGGTGCGGAAGCCGTCAAAGAAATGGAGAAAGGGAACGCGCGCTTCTAAGGTAGAGGCGTGAGCGATGAGTGCCATATCTTGCGCCTCTTGCACCGAACTCGAAGCCAGCAGGGCGAAACCGGTGCTGCGACAAGCCATGACGTCGGAATGGTCACCAAAGATAGAAAGGGCGTGAGTGGCAACCGTGCGCGCAGATACATGGAAAACGGTCGGGGTTAGTTCCCCGGCGATTTTGAACATGTTGGGGATCATCAGCAATAATCCCTGCGAAGCGGTGAAAGTGGTTGTTAGCGCCCCAGCTTGGATAGCACCATGTACGGCTCCCGCCGCTCCACCTTCCGATTGCATTTCAATCACGTTGGGCACAGTTCCCCAGATGTTGGGTTTCTTTTGGGTTGCCCATTCGTCAGCAAACTCGCCCATTGGAGAGGAAGGCGTGATTGGGTAGATTGCAATGACTTCGCTCAGTCGATAAGCAACATACGCGGTAGCTTCGTTGCCATCAATAGTAATATAGGTTCGTTCCATAACAAGTTCTCCGTTTGTAGAGGATTGATTTGAGCATCATCCACGTTGTTTTGGATGGTATGGTCTAGACAAATGTCAGAATAAAGTGTAATCAACGTTAAAACTTTGCCATAGTAATATATGGCATAATTTTGTTTGTCACCTGTCATATTCGGAGTCAGAATGGCAAAATAATTGCATCATCCTGATCGGGTGCGTTTAGCAAGAATTTTTGTTCGTTGGTTGCTGAAAAAATACCAAATTGACTGTATGCCCTTTGCCGAATTTGTGCTATACTGTAAAATAATGGAGAATTACCACCATATCTGGCTTGAATGGGCGAAAATGCTCCACCGCTGGGGGTTTTCACAATTGAGCTACCTCTTCTTATCCGAATTTAGCGGTCTGAGCATCCTTTTTGCACAAGGCGTGTATCTGCTTGAACCTTTTCTTCCGGCCAAAGAAGCAAGGGAGAACATCCGCGCTTTGGGTGCTTTGCTAGAGGATGACTTGAGCCACGAATACTTCCTAAATCTCTTGGAAAAAGAGGGGAGGCTGGTTCGTGAGTGATGGGATTGGCTTGCTTATCTTCATTGCCCTGGGGATTTTGGTTGTCACCCTCACCATAACGCAAACGAGAAACCCTTATACTCTAAGGGAAATGCCCGCTTTTCAACGCTTGCGCCGCGCCATTGGGTTAGCCGTAGAAGATGGGAAGCGGATGCATGTCTCCCTAGGCAGAGGCATCATCCTCAGTGAGAACTTCGGTTCAGCCTTGATCGGTTTGGGTGCCCTGAAGCGATTGACCAACGTAGCTTTGATTAGTGACCGTCCCCCGATTGCTACCTGCGGTGAAGGCAGCTTGATGATCTTAGCCCAAAACAGTTTGCGAACAGCATCACGACAATTGGGTTTAGCTCCAGAAAACCTCCCTCAAAAAGCACTGTTATCCGGCACAACTCCCTTTTCCTACGCAATAGGCTCTCAGATGGAACTGCGCGATCAGCGAGTAGCCGTAGATTTGTTAATTGGCCATTTCGGAAGCGAAGCTGCTCTGATCAGTGATGCTTCTCATCAGCAAGGGAATTTGAGCATTGCGGGAAGTGATGACTTATCCGCTCAAGCTATCTTCGCTGCTGGAGCAACATATCCCTTGCTTGGTGAAGAGGTTTTTGCAGCCGTTGCCTATATGGATGGAGAACCGATTCAGCGCGCATCTCTCCAAGCCCAAGATCTTGCGCGTTGGATTGTTATTGGTTTCTTGCTTATTGCGAGTGTGGTTAAGCTCGTTGGGTTATGAAGCGGTCCTTTCTGCATTCACCGTTTTCAACATTTGTCACCCTAGTCACGGGTTTGATTGTGTTATTGGGCTATTTTATAGACTTTGAGATGTTACGCGAGCTTCGTTTTCGTTTCTTACAATGGGGGGTGATTTTGGCTGCTGTTGCCTTGATGCTTGGCGTTTTTAATCTTTTACGAGTTCATTGGAGCCGGTTAAGAGAGAGCCCAGCGAAAGCGGTGTATAGCTTCATGTTTTTTGTTGGCTTTGTGCTCTCTTTATCGGTGGGTGGACTGTTGGGCATTCAGAATTCGCTCAACCGCGCCCTTGTCGATTATGTGATTGTGCCTATAGAAGCAAGCTTGTTTGTTGTGATCCTGGTCACGCTAATTTATGCGCTCACTCGCTTGCTTCAAAATCGACTGTCTGTGTTCAATTTTGTCTTTCTGGCTACGATAATCCTCTCTTTGCTCAGTTCAATCCCCTTACTGGGAATCGAAATTCCCTTCTTGCATGGAAGAGATAGTCTCCTCTCCTTGGCATTTCGGGTTTTGGGCACAGCGGGGGTGCGCGGGCTGCTCCTCGGGGTGGCACTTGGCAGTGTGATCACCGGGATACGGGTTTTGTTCGGTCTCGATCGACCTTACGGAGAGTAACGGATGGACACCCAACGCTGTCCTATGTGTGGACAAGCTAATCCCCCTCATTTGGAGGTTTGTCAGTATTGCCAAGCCCGTTTGAAACCGTTGTGGTCCGAACCCCCTGAGGGGAAAAGCTCTGCGATTGAAGAAGGAATCACAAAAAACAAAGCGCCAATTCAAGCGGATGAGCCATTGCTTCCAGATTGGTTGCTATCCAGCCGTAGTCAAATGACTGAAGGGGAAGCCTTTAACCCTGAAGAGCTCGGAGAAGAAACGCCCATTTTACCTGAAGGGACACAAGACCGCGAGGATATTCTTAACGAGATCTTTTCTGGTGGGGCTTCAGCCGAAGAGGATGTGCCCGAATGGTTGCGCTCGCTGCGAGCCGGGCGAATGAGCGATGAGGAACGACAATCTCAATCCGACCGGTTCAGTGAACCAGAGGAACCGATACCCTTTTGGTTGGATTTTGATCAAGGCGAAGCAAAAGATGTATCCACCGAAGTTTCATCAGAGCAAAGGGAAGTTCCACCTTTCACAGAGGTGCCTTTCGAGGAAATCGGTTTTGACCAGGAATGGCTTGAGTTACAATCAGGCGCTGCTCAAGGCTTAGATTTGAGAGAGACTGGCCAAGCTGTACCTCCGTTTGAGGGGATTGAACCCTTTGACTTGGAAGAGGTGTCTACTTTGTTCCCGCCGGACAAGTATGATGAAGAAAAAGAAACGGAAATTGCCGAAGGCAAAGAGACCCTAACCGCTTTGCCAACTGAAGAAGGGGATTGGATGAGCGAAATTCCCCCTTGGTTGGAAACTCTGCCTGGTCAGGAATGGGTTGAAGGCGAAACCGTAGAACCAGAAATGCCTCCCGAATTCTTACAGGGGGTTGTGCCACCGTTCGTGGAAACTGACGAGACACTTAGTGAAATCGAATTTCCAGCGTGGCTCGCTGACGTAGAACGCACCATTGAGCCAGAGCTCGATACTGTGATAGAGGGCTTAACTCCACCGACCGATGAAGTGCTTATAGAGGAAAAGGATCAAGAGGTTTCTCGCCAAGAACCTCAGGAAATTCTCCCGAAAGAAGAGATTCCGATTGAAGTTGTTGGCCCTTTGCATGGTTTGCGCGGAGTGTTACCCGCGGAACCGTTGGTTGCGGAGCAGAAAAAGCCAGCGAAAGCGCTATCTGAACTGTTGGTTACTGAGAAGCAACGAGCTCAGGCGGAGTTATTCTTGAAGCTGATCGAAGAGGAGGGCAAACCGAAGCCGATCCCACCGACAAAGCGGGCGAAACCCCATACCCTGTGGAAGGTGCTGATCTTTCTGTCCTTGTTTGCCGCAGCGATGGTTGGGTTGATTCTGCGTCCGTTTTCAAGTGTCCCTCAGGAACTCAGCGTAGCGGTCTTGGATGCGATGCAAGCTGTCAATCAGCTTCCTGCTCAGCCGACGATCTTATTGATCGTAGATATTGAGGGGGGTGATTTTGCTGAAATGCAGGCAACCACCCAAGCCCTGTTAGATCAAATGATGAGCCGAGGTGCATTTTTTGTGCTGGTCTCTGCGAATCAAAACGGTGCCTTGCAAGCGGATCGTTTACTCAGACAAGTGAGCCAAGTGAGCGGACATTCCTATCAACCTGGATCAGGATGGTTGAATTTGGGCTATCTGCCCGGCGGTGTGACGGGCATGCAAGCCTTTGCCCAATCCATGACCGATATCTTGCCAAACTCTGTGGATGGGGAAGCAGCATGGGAAGCTGAACGTTTGCAAAAAATCCGCTCGCTCGCCGATTTTGACCTTGTGCTTGTGATTACCGAAGACTCGACCCGGGCACGCCAATGGATTGAACAATTGAAGGGAGGCCTAGCCGAAACACGCTTAATGTTTGCAGTTAGCGCTCAAGTTGAACCCGTTTTGCTCCCATATTACCAAGCCGATCCGCGCCAAGTTCAGAGTGTCATCGCTGGAATCCGCGATGGAGCGATCTACGAAACGCAGTCGGCGCGCCCAGGCTGGGCGATGCAACTCTGGGACACCTATACTTTAGTGGCTTTGACGGGAGTAGTCTTAATTAGCTTAGGCGCCTTTATTTACCTGTTGCTTGGGTTATTGGTGCGGCCTAAGGCAAAAGTGGAGGAGAAACCTGCATGACCTTTGAGTTACCTTTCTTAGAATTGCTCGGTGGTGCAGTCGGTGTCCTCTTGACTTTACTGGTCTTTAGCTATCTTTTGGGTGACCATTTCTTGGTTCGGTTGATCTTCTATGGCTATGTGGGGTTGATGGCTGGTTATGCTGTCTTATTGTCTTTCAACAGTGTGATCTACCCTTTGCTTTTTCAGCCATTATTGAGAGACCCGGTTGGGGGGGCAATTCAAATCGCTGTGCCTCTAGTGCTCAGTGGGTTGCTTTTGTTTAAGGTTTCAACCCGTTTTTCCATCCTTGGAAATTTGAGCTTAGCTTTTTTGGTTGGGGTTGGTTTGGCAGCCTTGATCGGTGGTGCTATCCAGGGTACTCTGGTGCCGCAAATTTCAGCCGTGATTAGCCCATTTGACCTCGCACAGGCAAGTTTAGCTGCGCAAGACCGCATTTCAGTCATTGTTCAAGGTTTTCTGATCTTGTTCGGTACGGTGGTAACACTTTCTTATTTTCACTATGGAGCGCGGCCGCGCGCAAGTGGTCCCCCGCGCCGTCTGGAGTGGATTGAGACCTTGGGCTGGATGGGACAATTTTTCATCGCAATTGCCTTAGGATTGATCTTCGCCGGCTTACTCAAGGCGGGGTTTGTTGCGTTGGTGGAGCGCGCTCGAACGCTGCTTGACTTCGTGAATTTGATCCAACAAGGGTTCTAATCATGCCGGTTTCCTTCGTCAAGGCAGATTCTTTACTTGGATTGGACATTGGCACCGTCACAACCCGTGCCAGCCTCTTTGACGTAGTCGATGCCCGTTATCGTTACTTGGGGAGCGGTGAGGCTCCTTCAACCGTCAATGCACCCTACCATGATCTCAGCGAAGGAGTACACCAAGCTGTTGATCGCCTACAGCAAATTACAGGGAGAGTTTTACTAGACGAAGAAGCAAAGCTGATCGTCCCTTCTCGAGCGGATGGAAACGGGGTTGACTTGGTTGTCGCCACCGTATCAGCCGGTCCTCCTCTAAGGGCAATTGTGGTTGGTTTGTTAGCGGATGTTTCACTGGAAAGCGCCTTAAATCTGCTTTCAACCACTTATACTCAAGTCGTCGATCAAATTCACTTGGGCGATCACAGGAATTTGCAAGATCGCCTTAACCGCATCCTTCAGTCTCAACCCGATTTGATCGTTGTTTCGGGTGGCACCGAGGGCGGCGCGCAACGAGCGGTGATGCAAATGCTTGAACCGGTGGGGTTGGCTTGTTTGCTTAGCAATGAAGACAATCGCCCATATGTTCTCTATGTTGGAAATACCGCCATTCACGAGCAGGTAAAAAGCACACTGGGTTCATTGGGGACGTTGGTGTTATCTTCAAATATCCGCCCTTCCCTTGACCTTGAGCAATTAGAAGTTGCCAAATTGGACTTGATGAGCGCCTGTCGTCAAATTTACAGCGCACGCATGCCGGGTTTTTACGAAATTGACCAATTATCG
>JAOAHK010000164.1 GCA_026415275.1 Anaerolineales bacterium | reverse complement strand
GTAAAGCAATGATGTTGCTGGCAACGCAGCCGGGTATATCAGTGGAACAGGTAGTTGCCGAGACTGGCTTTGAATTGCTTCTCGCCGAAGAGATCGAGGAAAACCCCCCACCGACTCTCGAAGAATTGCGCATTCTCCGCGAGGAAGTAGACAAGGAAAGATTTTATATATAGAGCGAAATTCTTGTCACGTAAGGCGACATTTATGTCGTCAAGCCTGCGAGATGAATCTCGTGTTACAGTGGCAACACTACACCGAGCCCCATCTCTTTTGCCCGTTGGTAGATGGTCGGGGCAACCGCCATATCGTCCATCGCTAAGCCCAAATTCATCGCCATTGTCCGTTCGGTGGGAGATAGACGGCCCGGTTTTTTGCCGGCGACAATTTCTCCGAGATCGGCATACGGTTGAGGGGTCTCTTTGAAGTAACCAACTGTGCGATAATATTCCATTTGGGCTAAGTCATCGGTTGTAAACCTATCGATTTGTACTAAGGCTTCTCCCTTCCAATAAGAGTCAAAATCAACAGCACTGGCAAAGGCACCGGGTTGTAGCCAATCTTTCTCGATGGTGGGGGTTGGGTGGTCGAGGATCGGGCGGGCAGTGATCATAAGCGTGATCTGGGTAACGGCTGCCTTGGGATTCGATACCCCAATGAACTCAATGGCAGGGAATTTCTGGCGCATTTCGGCGATAAATTTCTCTTGAGCTTCGGGAAGGATATCATAAGCATACACACGTTCAATTGGGAAAAGTGTGGTCAGGGCTTCAGTGTGCGTTCGCCCTTGAACGCCGCAACCGAGAATGCCGAGGGTCTTTGAATCGGGGCGGGCGAGGTATTTCGCTGAGAGCGCCGAAGCAGCCCCAGTGCGGTATGCGGTGATCCAAGTGCAATCCATCACGGCATAAGGGATGCCGGTTTCTTCGTCGTTTAGGATCAGCAACCCAGATATGTAAGGAAGCCCTTTTGGGGGGTTGTCTGGATAACCGCTGACCCATTTGATGCCTGCAGAATGGAGAGATGGAATATATGCGGGCATGGCGTGGATAAAGGCATTCGGTTGAGTGTGGATGCCCGGTTTAGGGGGTAACTCTACTTTGCCTTGGCCTTTTTCGCGAAAAGCTTTTTCTAAAAGCTCAATGATTGTAGGCAGGTCTAAAGCAACTTTTTCTACATCTTGACGGGATAGATAAAGGAGATGTAAATTGCTCATCGTTTCACCTTTATATCCTAAGATCATCAATCGTACAGCCATTCGACAAGAGTAGCTTCCCCTTGTCCTACACCAACACACAGCGTTGCCAATCCATAGAATGGGCGTTTGGCGGTTGGGGCGCGGCGGCGCATTTCGTGGAGTAAGGTGGTCATGATGCGCGCCCCCGAACAACCTAAGGGATGCCCTAAGGCGATGGCACCACCGTTTACATTCGTGATTTCATGCGATAAGCCTAGCTCTTGCATGACAGCTAGGGCTTGGACGGCGAAGGCTTCATTTAGCTCAATGAGTTGAATGTCCTGAATGGAGAGTTCAGCACGTTGGAGTGCCTTTTGGGTGGCTGGGACGGGGCCAATGCCCATAATGCGTGGCGGCACCCCGGCTGCGGCAGAAGCCACGATGCGCGCCATTGGTTTCAAGCCTAGTTCAGCCGCTTTTTCTTGGCTGGTGATCAAGAGTGCCGCAGCGCCGTCATTTAACCCCGATGAATTGCCTGCTGTGACCGTACCTCCCTGACGGAAAGCTGGTTTGAGACGGGCTAGTGATTCCATGGATGTATCCCTGCGCGGGCGTTCATCGGTATTTGCCAAGATAGGCTCTCCTTTAGGTTGGGGGATGGGAACAGGGGAGATTTCTTCAGCAAATTTCCCGCTATCGATGGCGGCAATCGCGCGCTGATGGCTGGCTAAGGCAAAAGCATCTTGTTTTTCGCGGGTAATGTTTGGGTACATCTCAGCCAAATTTTCAGCGGTTTCGCCCATCGACTCAGTGCCGTAAAGTTCTTGCATTTTGGGGTTGGGGTAGCGCCAACCTAAGGCGGTATCCCAAGCGGTCAGATTACCGAAGGCAAAGGGCTTTTCAGCTTTGGGGATGGAATATGGAGCGCGCGACATACTTTCCACCCCGCCGGCGATAAAGATTTCGCCTTCACCGCTTTTGATCGCTCGAGCAGCTTGGTTGATGGCTGTCAATCCGCTTGCGCATAGCCGATTTAATGTGACCCCTGCAATATGAACCGGGAAACCGGCTAATAGAAGTGCCATGCGCGCTACATTGCGATTGTCTTCTCCCGCTTGGTTGGCACAGCCGAGATAGACTTCTTCGACAAGGGCGGGGTCAATCTGGGTTCGTTCGACGAGTGCTCTCAAGATATGAGCTGCAAGGTCGTCGGGACGAACGGAAGCCAGGATCCCACCTAAAGCACCGATTGGTGTCCGCACCCCATCGATAATGACTGCTTCTGGCATAGGTTTAACCTCCTTTCTGGAGAAGAAATTTCAAACGCTGACCCCCTCTAGTTTAAGCAGGCGCGCTTTGGTCTCTAGACCACCGGGCGCGCCGTAACCATGCAGGGAACCATCGCTCCCGATCACGCGATGACAAGGGATGATAATGGGGAGGGGATTGTGCGCCTCAACTTGTCCGACGGCGCGTGCCGCACGCGGTTTACCAACTTCTTGAGCGATTTGGGCGTATGTTTTCACCTGTCCATAGGGAATCGCAAACGTCTTGCGGAGAACTTGTTCTTGGAACGGGGTGAATCTATTCCAGTCAATTGGCAAGTCGAATACTTTGAGCGTACCGTTGAAGTAAGCTCTCAATTGCTCGAGCGCCTCAAGCAAAAGCGGTGTTTGTTGGGGTTGGAGTAGAAATCCTTTGGAACGCAAGTTCGCTTCAAACAATTGCGGGGTGGTTTGCATCTCAAGAAAAGCTAAGCCTGTGTCGGAAGCTGCCAGCCCAATTTGCCCGAAAGGGGTTTGGGAAAAATAAGCCACAGATAGGTTGATTAGATGAGAAGTGGTTTTTGATGGCATGTTCTGCTCCAAAAAGTCAGTAGTTGGTTACAGTGTCAATGAGTCCCAATTCCTTTGCGCGGTTCTCGCAGGCGCGGAAGACGAAGACAGATAGGATGGCAAAAAGAATGGTCAAAGCGACCAAGATCAGATAGAGGTGGCTATTAGAATAATTTTGTAGGGTGGGGAAACTAGAGGCAATATTGCCAACAAGCAGGCGGCGCAACAGCTCGAGCCAATAGGTAATGGGCATCAGAAAACCAATCGGGCGCAGGTAGGTAGGTAAAACTTCTAACGGGAAAATCGCCCCACTGAAAAGATAAAGTGCTCCAGCTACAGCCTCGCCGACACCAAACATGTGATGAACGAGTAATAACATTATTCCCGCCAAGGTCAAGCCCATCAGAGCTAACATCACGACACCAGTGAGGAGAGTGAGCAGGAAAAATCCCCAATTGACGTGAGCGATATCGATTGAGATTTTAAGAAATAACACTCCGAAGACGACGGTGACCAGAACCGAGATGGAGGCGATGATAAAGCGTGCCACACCCCGACCTAATAGGTAAGAGGGGAAGTGAACCGGCGCAGTGTAAATGTATTTCATGGTCTTGTAGTGCTCGCGATCGTCAATCACTGCCCAAGAGATGCCGGTCATAACATGACCGACATACATATAAAAGGCGTTACCTAAATAGATATAAGGGAAGATTGGAGACTCAAAGTCAGCTTGGGTGATGACACTGTACATGATCACTAAAATTGCAGCGCTGGAAAGAGGTTTGATCAAGGAATAGATGGCGAAGAGGAATGGGTCTGCCCAGTTCGATTCGATTTGCCACCCTAGCCAGGTTGCCAGGCGAAACGAGCGCCAAAAAATAGAAAGGGAGGGAAAAACGCGTGTCGTTTGCATCGGCGATCTGTGTCTCAGCGGCGAGATTCGGTTAACCGTCCTTCTCGAATGGCGAGTTTTTCCATGTAATTCAGCAAAGAACGCGCGCCAAAAAGAAAAAGAACACACAAAATGAGTAAGCCGAGGATTTCAATCTGCACGTCCAGAAAACCAAATTGAGCTGCAGAGGGAAAAACAAGTTGGCGCATGGCATCTAAGCCCATGGTGAGTGGAATCAGCGAGGCAGTAAGGGCAATCCAAAACCCTAGATTTTTGACCGGAAAATAAAAACCAGAGATGAGATAGATGGGCTCTTGGGCAAGATTCGCTAAGTGCCATGCCTCGCGGCTGAGTAGCAAGAAAAGAGAGGCAGACATCATGCCTAGTCCGTATAGAGCGGTCATGGTCAAAAAGAACACGAGGATTAATAACCCGAAATTGGCAACCATAAAACGCACCTGAAAGAGCCACCCACCAATAACGAGAATGACCATTGCCCGCAAGAGGGTTGCTACCATGCCGCCGAGCGCCATGCCAAGTAAGATCGCCATCATTGAATTGGGCGCCATAATATAAAGGGCTAGATTGCCCTGCTCTTTCTCCCAATACAATTGGCTAGACATGCTCCAAAGGACATTAAGCCAAAAGGCGGTCATGGCACCACCCATGACCACAAATCCGATATATTCTTCGGGCGCGCCGATGGCGCGGTAGACAAAAACGTAAGCAGCAATGCCCAAAATGGGGAGGAAAATATCGAAGAACATCCACGATTTTTCCCGCTGCTGTCCGATGACACGCGGATAAGCACGCGCAATTACCGTTTTCAGAAACAATTTCCAGCCGCTAGCTTTCGGAATGGTTGGCGCCGTTATTGCCACGTTCGACATCCTCCATGCTTTTTCCGACAAGATCGACGAAAACGTCTTCAAGGGTAGGTTCACGCTTCTGTAGATTGATGATGCGCACCTGGTTAGCTGTCAAGGCGTTGACCACGGCGGCAAGGGTTTCATCTCGATCGAGGATTAGGTCTAAGATTGCATAACCATCGCGTGGCCGCAGAACGAATTTGCGGATCCCTTGAATAGCTTTCAGGTGTTGCGGATAATGATTTGCAACTTGACTGACCTCCAGATGATAGATTGCCTCGCGCTGCAATCGGTGTTTCAAGGAGGATGGTGTGTCGCAAGCCAACACTCTTCCCTGGTTGATAATGGCGACCCGATCGCATAATTCTTCGGCTTCTGCCATGTAATGGGTGGTTAGAAGAATGGTGCGTTCCGGGTGTTCATCCAGCCATTGGCGGATAAATCGGCGCACATCTCTTGAGGCACCGACATCTAAACCAAGAGTGGGTTCATCAAGGAACAGAACTTGTGGATCGGTCAGAAAGCCGCGCACGATGTTCATTTTTTGACGCAAGCCAGTGGATAGATCGGAGGATTTGGTGTTCATCCGATCGGATAAGCCAACCACCTCGAGCAATTGAGCAATGCGCCGATTAGCTTCTTTGGAACTTAATCCGTAGAATTGAGCAAACATCCAGAGGTTCTCTCGCACGGTGAGTAACCCATACCCTGATGATTCGCCTCCGGAGACCATGTTAATAATCGGACGGATTTTATGCGCTTCTTTGACTACGTCATATCCGCAGACAAGCGCTGTTCCGGAGGTAGGAGCGAGCAAGGTAGTTAGGATTTTAATCAGCGTCGTTTTCCCAGCCCCATTCGGGCCAAGCAATCCAAACAATTCGCTAGGATGGACCTCCAATGAGACATCCTGTAGGGCGACCAATTCTTTCGGAGAGCTTTTTTTGCCGCCGCGAATTTTGTAAACACGACTAAGGTGGTCGGTTTTTATTGCAAGATTCATCATCTTTTCGTCAAAACCTGCAAAATTGTTGGGTTAGCGTAGGTTAATCGTAGGTTAAGCGTCAAGCATTTCTTTCAGAAGTTTGGTAAACTGACAATCGAAGGGCGATTTCTCTTCTTCTCCTCCTTAGAGAGAGCCGGAAGCGGCGTATCCGGCTCTCAACGATTTAAGGAGTATATGTGTCTCATGTGCTCTCAACTCAGTGTGCGGATGAGAGACGAGTGGGTGAGTTATAGGCCATTTTCCTCACTCCCCGCCACGCATTGACTTCTCTTCGTCTCAGATTTTTCTTAATCTCTCGAACGCTTCTTCTGCGTAGAGCAAGGTGCCATCTTTTTGCAAGATCACACCCATTTCACTAGCTAAGGAATTTGCCCCTTTGGTGATTTCGCGTCCAGCAGCGACGGGAAGGGTAGTTAGCCCAGCTTTATTGAGTAGCTCTGCCCCTGTCTCTTATACACATCT
>JAOAHK010000163.1 GCA_026415275.1 Anaerolineales bacterium | reverse complement strand
GTAATCACCTTCGTAATTGATAAAAACTTGGGTCTTGTACTCCAAACGGCGAAAAGCGGTGGTGTGTAAGATACGATCGCGATCGCGCTGATAGGCGGTGCGATATTCCGCTTCGTTTTCAGGATACTGGCGCCCTTTGCTGTTTTTGCTGCGCATGCCGTACGGTGCTAAATTGCGATCTTCAATGTTTTCCAACTCTAGTCGAGAATTCATCTCTGTTCTCCTATCCCGGAAACGATGGTGCAAGGCTCGCAATGAGAAAAACCTTGAAAAATCTGCAGCATGCAGGATTTATCCCACAATCGGACGGCATAAATGTTTGCTCCAAACCAAGGCTGGTAGGGTTCGTTGATCGCGTCTTTTAGAATTTACCATAAAAAGCGGGAGAAGGAAGATGTTTTTGTTCATCCTAAAAAGGCAGGAAACGAGTTTCAGACCGTTTTTAACTCCATCGCAGGTTGTTGCCAAATGGATAATTATGGTATAGTTTGTCATCTTGCAAAAATAAGGATTAAAGATGGAAAGTTTCAAAAAGCGATTGGCCGTTCGAGTGCTGGTTTGGGCAGTTCTCTTTGGGGTTTGTAGCTTACCGGTCATGGTGATTGCTCCTTTCTTTGGCGTGTTTACCTCGTACAACGAACTAGCAGCAGGTTGGATGGCAAAAGTGATCTGCCCGGCGGATACAGAAGGGAAGCTGAGAACTTATGCGACGACAACGCGCGACGATTATGGTAACGATGTTCCGGCAACAGGCTATGAGTTAATTTGCGTCAATGCTTCTGGAGAGGTGGTGAAGACCGATCCCGTGTTGTATAGTTTTTTGTGGATAGGGTTGGTAATCGCTCTCGGTGTGGTGGTTGCAGCGGTGTTCTCGTTATTCGGCACACTAATTTTTGGCTGGATCAAGAATCGAGCCGATCGGGCGAAGGATCCCTACCGACAAAATATTGAGCCGCGATAAACGGAGGCGTGTTCACTCAAGGGTTGGCAGAAAAAGCACGGGTGAAGTGAAAGAACAGCGCGTTGGGGGGACTTTCCATGGTAACCTTCATGTTCATGTAAGGGAGTGAGGTACTCAGAAAGTACGATTACGGGTTTTGCAGGGTTGCTCTCTGAAAAGCCTGTGCCATACGCTGGAGTTCCTGCGCTTGCTTTTCTTCAAGAGGCAGCGGTTGATGAGAAGCAAGAATCTGACGAGCAAGTTGGTTGGCGCGCTGGCGCATGTCTGCTCCGCCCAGTTGACGCTGAAATTGCGTCCACTCTAAACGGCTGGTCAGGCGAGGCTGCCATTGGTGCTCTTTGAAGCGGCGCAGGGTGTAGGGGTGGGTTAGAAATTGTCCGCCAGGCCCGGCTTGCCGAATTTGGTCGAATGCCAGCGTCTCTTCGCTGACCTGAAAACCTTCCGCCAAGCGATATGCTGCGGCCAAAATTTCGTGATCGATGATGGCTTGTTCATAGCTGGAAGTGAGCAACTGGTTCATCATCCCGAAAGCCAGATGGATGAAATTCATGCCCGCCAGAGCGTAGGGAATATCCTGCAAGGCGCGTTCATAAGCGGCTTGGGCATCGGGCAAGCAAGCATCCAACCCCGAACTGCCCTCAAGGGGCAAACCGTAATAGTGCGCCATTTGCACACTGGCGACATGGAGGAGGGTTGCTTCGGGAGAGGCGCCGACATAGGTTCCCGTGCGCATATTCAACCCGCCAGAAGCAACTCCGATGATACAGGGATGACCAGGACGCAGCAGTTGGACGAAGGTCAGGGAGGCTAAGACGTTAGCAGTGTGTTCAACCAAGGCGCCGGCGATCGTGACCGGCGCGGTGGCGCCCATCATGTTCGTCGCCTCTAACCATAGGGGAATGCCGTATTCGGCGCAAGCGATCATCTCCTGCACGCGTTCGGCGGGGTGAATCAGCGGCGAGGTCAGACAAGTGACCAAGCTGAAAATCGGCGCTTGGCGCACCGCCTCTGTGCTGCCTTGGATAACGCTTGCCATCTGCACCTGATCGTGCACGCTTTGTTCGCCTTCGCCCTGCGAATAGTAATGTTTGCTGCTGTTTTCGAGGATGGTGGCAAATAGGATGCGGTCGAAGCCTGGCTGCGGGATGTCCTGCGGGATGACCATGGCGTGCATGATGTCGGCCAGTTCCAGGGCGTCAATCAGGCGGGTGAAGTCGCACAGGTCTTGCAAGGTGGCTGGGCGATGATTCCCGTCTAAATCCAAAACGTTGAGCGCCGAGGAACCCGCAATGGTGTAAACGTCCTCTAGGGTTACGGCGATGGATTGGGCGGGGTTGCGGGCATGAAGCTGAAACTCAGAGGGAGTGGTGTCTAACGCCCGGTTGAGAACATCTTCTGGGATAAAAGCCAATCGCTGCTCAAAATCCACTTTGCAACCGTTGGCAGCCAGGATTTCGAGGGCGGGAGGCCAATCCACGCGCACACCCACTTCAGCCAGCACGCGCAGAACCGTTTGGTGAACCTGTTGCACTTGGTCAGGGGTGAGGAATTCGAGGCGGTGAGGGAGGTTGGGTCTCAAACTTAACCTAGCTGGGTATGTTCAAGCTTCAATAGGTGGCCATACTGGCAAGCCTTCGGCAGCGGCTGCGAGAAGTAAGCGCTTATCAAAACAGACGAAAATCGTTTGCTGAGCGTTTAATTCGCGCCAAAGGGATGCACAAGCAAGATGGAGGGAGTCATAAGCCCGCAATCCATGCTTCCATGATCGGCACGTTGCGTTTTCGATGACACCACTCGAGATTGGAAGTCGCAGATAAGCCTCCCAATGTTCTTGAAAATCTTGCCAAGCTTCTTGTATTGCTGACTCATCCACCCACCCCTGACGCATGGCTTTTGTCATCGCTGCTGCAATTTCAACCTTAGTTAGTGAGGCAGTAGCAATATGGGGGAATTGTTCAAAGTAAGTAAGGACCTCTTCAGTTTTGGCTTCGCGAATGTATCGCTTTACCAGAGCACTTGTGTCGGCATAAGGTATCATTCACGCTCTTCGATAATTACGTCTGAGAGTAAGTGCGTACTTTTATTTGGAATTTTTGGTTGGTAAGAAGGAGGAATGGTCTTACCATTCCATTCAATCATACCCATCTGCACGAGTTGTATGAGGCGATCAACCTGATGGTCCACTAACGGAATTATCCGCCCAACAGGTTTCCCGCGCTGGGTGATGATCACCGTCTGGCCAGACTTAACCGCATCTAAATACTGCGTCAAACGATTTTTGAGTTGTTGAGTGTCAACAAATATCTCACTCATTTCTGTCTCTGTGAGAGAGAATTATAGCATAGATGACGGTAGGATAGTCCTTTATTCTTCTGCTACTTTCTCCACTCGCTCGATCCAGAACCGCCGATAGCCATGGGGTAAACGGTTAATATCTTGGGTAAATAACCCCAAGCGCACGCGAAGGTTCAAGCCATTGTGCTCAAAACGGAGCAGGTATCCACCGTCCAAAGGCTTTACACCGCTAGCCTCGAATCGAGGTTGCCAAGCAGAACTTAGCCGTGGAAAAGGCAAGCCATGATGAACGGGCAGGAAGACGGGAGACTAAAAGTGCTCAACCTAGCGAGGAAGGATCATGAAGACCATCGAATTCTCGTCCTCGTAAACGACTCGCATATTGGGGTCTTGGCGGGCTTGGTTGATGAAGGATTTGTGGTTCAGGTCGGTAATCACATATTTCGCGCCGAACTTTTCGAGAATGTCTTGGGAAGGATTTTCAACCCTGCCTTGAGTGACCTCTTCGTAAAGTTGATAAAGCTTTGGATCATACTCTTGCATATAGACCGGGTCTAACCCGACAATATACGTATTGTGCGTGTTGTGGAAGAAGAGGCGGGGGAAATCATCCCAATCGGTGTGAAAGACGCGCTCTCCCTTGGGCGTGTTTTGGATTAACCAAGCGGAAGCCTGAGCAAATTGCTCGGCCGGGCGAATGCCGGCTTGGATGGCTTTGCGCGTTTTGGCGAAATTCAGAATAAGGGAAGGAATGAGAATGAGCAGAAGTAGTAACCCGAGCCCGTTTTGAAGGGTCTTGGGTGAGAGCGAAACCCGAAAAATGTTTTCGGGAAGCCGGAAACTTTCGAGCGCGTTTTCAAAAAAAGGCTTCCACGCAAATGCGGAGAAGAGCACGACAAAGGCCGGGGCATACTCAATAAACCGTCTCGAGCGGAATAAAAGGAATTCAAAAAAGATCGTCAACCAAAAAAGCGTTGCCACGGGAACGGATAAGGGTTTCTTGCTAAAACCCATCTGCCACAGAGCTAGAATGAGCAAAATCCACATCCCTGGTGAATTTTCTAGCAATTGATGGGTATTGTACGGGTACCATTCGCTCCCTACGGAAATGGCAGTTGGGTCGCTGACTTTGGGGAAGATATGCGCGACCATAAATTCCAAATTGATCGGGAAGTAGGGGTTGATGACAATCCCAAGCCCGATTCCGAGCAAGGAATAAAGAAGCGGCCGAAGCTCAATGCGTTTCTCTAGGAGACCCATTGAAACCGTGTAAGCAGCCGCAATGACCAAAAGCAAAGGAAAGGCGTTGTAGAGCCAAACATAAAGCAAGCCCAACCCGATCAACCCTCTCCAACGGCGGTTGAAGAGAAGGTAAAGAGCGATAACCAAGACGCCGAACGAGGCCGCTTGGGTGCGAGTCATACTCATCCGAAACAGAAACGCCTCGGAGACGGCCAGCAAGGCGAGGCTCCACAACGCAGCATAGGGAATGCGCTGAGAGTTAAGGAGCAGATATACCGCCAGAAAAGATAGGGAGGTGAACAATACAGCTCCCCATTTCGCTCCTAGAAGCAAATCTCCAAATGTAAACGGGATTAAGAGGACATGGTAAAGAAAATGATGGTTGACGAAGTTTTGTTCGTCTAAGATGGTAAAGGGCAGATAAGGGAACGGTGGCTTGAGACCCTGCTGGCGCAGCATGTAGGCCATCTTGATGTGGTAGTATCCGTCGTTTCCGACAAGATCAGGGGAGACAAACTGTACGCCGGCTAGAAAGACAAAGAACAAGCCAAACAGGAGCAGCGCCCGCAGGACAGGCTGCGTCTTTTGCCACACAGCCTGTCCATTTTTGGATTGGGGCATTGCAAGGATCGCATTCATGGTTCGACCGATGGGGGTGGTGTTAAGAGCGATGCCTTTCATCTCTTCCCGCCCTTGTTCACACCCTAATCATCATATCTGTTGTCATACCCCCCTTGTTGTCGTTGTCATTGGAATTAGAGTTGCCACCCTTGTCATCGTTATCGTTGGAATTATTGCCATTATCGTTGCTGTTATCATTGTTATCGTTGGAATTTGAACTGCCGCCCTTGTCATCGTTATCGTTGGCATTGTCGCCATTGTCGTTGGCATTTGTGTTACTGTTTTGGTTGTTGTCGTTTGCATTTTGATTGAGGTTGGCGTTATCGTTGGCGTTCACGTTGCTATTCGTGTTCTGATTGAGATTGGTGTTAGATTGGTTATCGTTGGCGGTGTTGTCAGACCCAGGAACAGGAAACGATTGGGTGATAGCCAGAAGATAACCTTGAAGGGCCTCCAACACCTGTTGACTGGCGGCTTGATTGGCTTCGTTNACTCCGGCGAGAATTTGTTGCATTCCCTGTTGGATTAAGCCGGCTAGGTCATGGAGCAACGATTGCGCTTCTTCGGGACGAGCGTTTTGGAGCGCTGCGGCGGCCGTTTGGGTGGCTTGGATGTGCGTCTCTAGCCGTTGCAAGGCAAGGGGGATAGCATCTACTTTGCCACTTTTCAGCAGTTGCTCGATTTCCTGTAGGCGGGCATTGGCGAGAGCTAGGNATAACCGCCCCCAACTGGCGTTGTCAAAGGTGAAGGTTAGGCGGGTGTCTTCGATAGCCGTCTTTANGGAGTAGAGAAATTCGCCGGGCAAAGCTTCTTGAGAAGCAAAGGCGGTGAATGCGCCTCCCATGGAGAAAATTACGGCGAGCAGAAGGATGGTGGCAAAAGCTTTTTTCAACATCAGAACCTCCAAAAATTGATATAGGGTTTGTTGGATGCTTACCAACTTCTGCCCGATATAACGGAAACCACCGCTTACAGATACGGGTATTAGGATAAAGTTTCTCGACTTTTTGTTGGTGATGGAATTTAGTAAGCGTTGTTCTCCCGCGATTTTGGAGGATTGGCTCGGTTGTGGGACAGAGTCGATGCGGAGGCTTAGGGCTAGGTTTAAGAGGGGTCTTAGTTCAGGAGCCTCATCTGGGTAGTGTTTGAGAAGCTCTTCGAGTTCTACTCCCTGGGC
>JAOAHK010000162.1 GCA_026415275.1 Anaerolineales bacterium | reverse complement strand
GACAGAGCAGCGGGTTGAAGAGCTAGCCGAGGCGCAGAAGCGAAACGAAGAACGGTTGGCGCGTGCCGAAGAGCGTCTAGCCGGTGTCGAGGATCGTCTGGCACGCTTAGAACAAATTGTGGCAGAGTTGATCGAAGCTCAGAAAAAGACAGAAGAGAAGTTGCAAAAATTAACCGAACGAGTTGACTTGCTTTCGATTCAAGTCGATGAACTGCGCGGGGATATGCTAGAAATGCGGTATCGCCAGCGCGCCTTCAGCTACTTTGGAAAGATTATATCTCGAGCCCAGGTTGTAGACCTGCAAGAAATCTGGGATGATTATATCGAGCCAAACCTGAGCGAAGAAGAACGCGAGGATTTGCTCTCCTTAGACCTGATGGTTCGAGGGAAATTGAATCGAGCCTTTGTGGAGCAAGTGGGAGTTTCAGAACTCTGGTTGGCAGTGGAGATTTCTGGAGTGGTTGATCAGAATGATGTAAAGCGCGCAAGGCGACGCGCAGATCATCTCCGCAAAGCAGGACTGACGGTGCTACCCGTTGCAGCGGGGCGGGAGTTAACAAAAGGAGCAGTGGCGTTGGCGAGCGAAATGGGGGTCATACTACAGAAGGACGGCGGTTTACTTTACGTAGAAGAAGGGATGGCGCAGTTGAAAAATATAAATTCAATCTGATGCGAACTGCGCCATTGCTGTTTCCGAATCGTAAGAATGCCATTTCTATCGAGATCCTAGGTGGACTCTTATAAATTGGGAAAGCTTCAATCGAAGAGTTTCTGTTGCTTATGCCAAGGCAACAGTCAGAGAATCGTAATAGGTACCTGCTCCAAAGCCATCGATTAGTACGTGATCGCCCGGGTTGAGATTGGGCAAATAACGCAACAAGGCGATCATATTCGAAGCTGCACTGACATTGCCGAAGTCATGCAATAACCAGGGGAAATTCACTGTGATACCAGCGCTCTGCACTTGCTTTTCTTTTAGCTTGTTAATTTTATAGTTAGCATGGTGAGCAATGGCAACAGCGAGCTGTTTGCCCGGTTCACCGAGCTTTTCCATTAGCTGCTGATAGGCCCGGTAAACTTCGATCACTACTTGTACTCCGTTGCGGATAAACAACTTTACCATTCCCATCATCCCTGCCATAGCGATAGGAGCATCCCCTTCTGGTTCATGCATCAAGCCGGCAATACGGATGTGCGATTGTCCAGCTTGGGAAACCTCCAGCATCGTTTCGCGCGAATGCGGGTAGGTCATTTTGACCTGTAAAACACCTTCTTCATCGTAAGCTTCACGAGTTGCACCACTAAGAAATTTCATCGTTTCACCTGGAATGATCCCGATAACACCCGCGCCATTACCGAAGAGTTGCAACGCGTTGACATCTTGCGAGGCAAACAGGAAGCGGCTTAGACCTTCAATCCCGCCGACCAACACCTTTTTTCCCAACAATTCTTCAGCAATATTGATTTTTGCGGGTAACGAAAGGAAAGGGTTTAGTGCGAGGTTCAAACTGCCTACAGATCCATCACAAGCTTTGTGAACACTGACTTTGAGCGCATTTTGAGCGATGCCTGCTTTCTGGCAGATTCTTTCTAAATAATCTTCGCAAACTGGGCTGCTCATACCGATGAGAACTCCTTCCACTTCGTTCGGTTTCCAGCCATTAGCGGCAGCCGCCTTTTGAAGAAGTTTTGCGCCGACGTCCAATTCAAGTTCCAAGTGCTCTTGTGGGCTCAGATCGGGCAAGTGATGACGGCTATAGAATCCCAATTCATCTAGAGAGCCAACCTCACTGTTGGCGATTTTATCGCCGAGGCGTTCTTCTAAGCGTTGGGGTAAAGATTGGTTATCAACAGGAATTCCCCATCCGGCATAAGCACCACCAATGCTAACCTTCGGGTTGTGAACTTGTTCAATTCCAAGCGGGATACCATCCCCATAAGGGAGAGTCTCAATCTCAACATTGGGACGCTCAAAGAAAAGAACGGGTTTTTCGGGTTGGAATTCGCTCATCCAGCTTACCTCTCTCCATTAGATATTTACCAATCGCCACCGGGGTTACAGAGCGGAAAGTCTTTTCCGTTGATATGCCCAAATGACAGATGTAGATAGCTTGCTATTTTAACCCCCTTTTGGATACTTTGGATACGATTTTGCCGAATATTGGGAATTCGAGCGTTGTTTTGATAAACTGCTATTGATGAATGGTTTGTGTTCGTTTTCTGTCGCAAAGGGGTTGGAGAAAAAAGTATCGGATGATTTTGTTTTTTTTAGTGGGGTCATGGAAAACATGCGGCGTGGTGGCTTGACGCAAACTGAGGTCGCCAACAATCGCGTGAGAAGCTGAGCTGTGGTTAAGGTCATCACAGCGATCTTGATTTCAAAGACATCTTAGATCTTAACCTAGTCTACATCTGGAGAGATAAAGAATTAACATGTCTTTTTCATCTCCTCTTCATAACTTTTTCATATCCCATTGGTATCCTAAAGACAGATCAAGCTGATCAAATTTTGTACTTGGAGGTAGACCATGGTTAAGAACTTGTTGTTTATTGTTCTCGGAGCCGTGATTGCAGTTGTGATACTAGGGGTTGCCGGAATTTCCTCTGCCCAAACCCAAACGCCACCTAGTGACGTTGCCCCCTATAACCGACCGTTTGGCGGCATGGGACGTTGGAATAAAAGCGGTCAGTTTGGATTCATGCATGAGTACTTCATTGCAGCCATTGCGCCAAAGTTGGGGATGAGTGCTGAGGCTCTACAGGCTGAACTAGCAGCCGGAAAGACCCTTTGGGAAGTCGCTGAATTGAATGGAATAGCTCTCACTCAGTTTCAAACCTTGATGTTGGAAGCCAAGAAAGAAGCTTTGTCCAAAATGGTTGCTGATGGGGTGATCACACAAGCTCAGGCTGACTGGATGCTCTCGCACATGAATTGGATGTTCCAGAAGCGGCATGGGTTTGGCGGTGTTATGGGTCCCTGCCATGGCGGCAGTTGGGGGAGGCCATGGTGGCACTTGGCGCCAACTCCTACGCCTGGAAGCGGTTCGTAGGCCGTGTTGCGATGGTTTTCCCCACTTGCATTAGAAGTAGAGACGTAGTACGCTACGTCTCTACTTGGTGATCGATGACAACCTAACTAGTTTAGGGTGCAAGTATATCGATCGGTACCCAAAACCTCGTCTTATCCAAATATTCTACTCCATTGGCGTCTCTATGCAATAAGGAGACAAAGTACTGCAAAGATCGCTTGAAATGTATAATTTGTTATTATTGTATCCTTTACGAGAATAGAAACAAGGAAAAGGTAGCAGAATCTGTCCTCAGGGTAACTAGTCCTGTTTAGCAAGGCTTTGTTTAGTTAAACGATGGTTGCCTATCATATCGGAGCAATCCGTTGAATAAAGATGTGCTCTGCCCCAATATTTGGTCTAGGATTTTCCGTCAAGATGCATAACCTCACCCGCGGCACTGCCGCAGGTTCAATTTCCATTAGTTTGCTTTTTGCTTTAGTTATGTTTAGATGACAAAAATTTTGATTATCGAGGACGAGACTGAACTAGTCANAGTACTACGCTCTTATCTAGAGCAAAGCGGTTATCAGGTGATCGATGCTCAGCACGGCGATAAAGGGTTGGCGCTGTGGGAACAGCACAAACCCGATTTGGTCATCTTGGACTTGAATTTACCTGGCATGGATGGCTTAGATGTCGCTCGTCATATTCGCCAAAAGAGTAACACTCCGATTATCATGCTGACTGCTCGAGTAGAGGAGATTGACCAAATCGTTGGATTGGAGATTGGCGCCGATGATTATGTGACTAAGCCATTTTCGCCTAAGGTTGTATTAGCGCGTATCAGGGCGTTGTTGCGACGCTCCATGGGTGACCGCATCACCGAACGGATTATCCGTGCAGCGGACCTTGAGATTGATATGGCTGCCCACACTGTGCACCGGGGTGGGGAAGAGATTAAGTTGACACCGACCGAGTTTAACTTATTGGTGGCTATGGCAAGCCAGCCAGGACGAGCCTTCAGTCGTTTGCAGTTATTGGAAGCTGCTCAGGGATTGGCTTATGAAGGTTATGAACGCACTATTGATGCCCATATCAAGAACTTGCGTTCGAAGTTGGAGAGAGAGCCGAGTAACCCCCAATATATTGAGACGGTCTTTGGGGTTGGATACCGTTTTATGCGGGTGAACAATTCATGATCAAAAAATTCGTTTTATCCTTTACTGGTATCGTCTTGCTCTCGGTGATTGTCATGACTTGGATTGCCCGCCAGTCCACCGCCATTGAGGTGCGTGCTTTTATGTTTCCCGGTGGAATGGTCAGCCGTGAGGAGATGATCCAAGTATTGGCGGAATATTACCGAGCACAAGGGTCTTGGGAGGGAGTAGAAACGCTGTTTGCGCGCGGTATCGAAGGTAGGTGGGGACGGTGGCAAAATTGGGGTGGAATGCATGGGGGCAGTGGCATGCGGCATGGAATGATGATGAACCAACGCATTCAGGTTGCTGATGATCAAGGCGTAGTTGTCTATGATAGCCTAGAACAAAGCCGCGGCGCTGAATGGTCAAAGCAGACTCTAAGATTGGCAGAGCCTATCCGCGTCGAGAATAAGACGGTTGGTTATTTGTTGGTCGAGGGAGGGATGCCATTCAGTCGCGCCGATGAAAGCCGCTTAGTCCAGCGGTTGAACCGGGCGGCGGTAATCGCTGCAGCCACTGCTGGCGGGATTGGTTTGTTTGTTGCCATTTTGCTTTCCTACAGTTTGGGACGTCCGATTCGTGAACTAACCCATGCAGCTACCCAAATTCGGGCTGGTAATTTTTCCAAGAGGGTCAAAATTTGCGGAAGAGACGAAATTGGCATACTCGCCGAGACATTTAATCAAATGGCTGCCTCCCTTGAGAAAGCCGAAATCACGCGACGAACATTGACCGCTGATATTGCCCATGAATTGCGCAACCCATTGGCGATTCAAAGGGCACATCTAGAAGCCCTTATCGATGGTGTTTATCCACTTTCGGTTGAGAATTTGCAAGTTGTTTTAGAGCAGAACCTGTTGCTCTTGCGATTAGTTGAGGATTTACGCACTTTAGCACTTGCCGAAAGCGGGCAGTTAAATCTTGAGAAAACAGTGATTGACCTCAGCGACTTCGTCATAAACATTACCAACACGTTTCGTCCCCAAGCTGATGAAAGGCAGATACAGTTTTTTCTTCCAGACCTGTCAAAAGGAGATTTTTCTTCACTGCAAGTGATCGGCGATCCAACGCGATTGGAACAAATTTTGGGTAATCTCCTTTCCAATGCTCTTCGTTATACCCCTATAGGGGGGAGTATTGAGATTGGGTTAGAAGATCTCGGGGATCAGGTAAAAGTTACGGTCAAGGATAGCGGTCCTGGTATACCCGAAGCGGATTTACCCTATATTTTTGAGCGTTTTTATCGCGCTGACCGCTCACGCAGCCGTTCAGAAGGTGGTAGCGGTCTCGGGTTGACGATTGCCCGGAACTTAGCCTTGGCACACGGGGGGTGGTTGGATGCCGTCAATGCGCCACAAGGTGGAGCAATCTTCATTTTGACTTTACCAAAATCCAAGCAAGATGCTTGATCAAGATAATGAGCGCTCTCAGAATAACGCAGATTTCTTCGATTCGGGTTATAGCCAGCCTGACTTATGCAAAGTCGGCCCTAATCATCTGTTGCATCTTGTGGGAATTAAGATATCCGGGTGGCACAGAAGAAGGCATTCAGACATTATAATTGGGTGTAAACCCACTCAGATAACTCAATTGTTGTAAACCTGTTTTACAACGCTGGAGGAGCAACTGATGAGCGACCCGACGACCGTTGATCGATCCTATCCGATGATCGTCACCCGCGATGTGCATAAATGGTATGGCCATTTTCACGCCCTGAAGGGGATCAGTTTGGAAGTATATAAAGGCGAAGTGGTGGTGATTTTCGGGCCATCTGGCTCGGGAAAATCCACATTTATTCGCACGATCAATCGCTTAGAGGAACATCAGCAAGGTCAGATTATTGTGGATGGCATTGAGTTGACTAAGGATATGCACAATGTCGAGCGGGTGCGTATGGAAACGGGTATGGTCTTTCAGTCCTTCAATCTCTTTCCCCACTTGACCGTGTTGCAAAATATCACCCTTGCTCCAATTTGGGTGCGGAAATGGAAAAAGGAGAAAGCCGAGGAGATTGGGATGCAACTCCTTCAGCGGGTGGGGATTCCCGAACAAGCCCATAAATACCCAGCGCAACTCTCCGGCGGAC
>JAOAHK010000161.1 GCA_026415275.1 Anaerolineales bacterium | reverse complement strand
GATGTGTATAAGAGACAGTCATAACACCGTTACGGTTGATAATCGCAACCCAATGACCAGAGCAGGCAGATTCCTTTGGCTGGACTGGGCAAAAACCAAAATCCTCGTTGGAAGTTTTGATGATGGGAAGAACGACTTGACCGTTGGGGGAGAACACGATGGCTATCGTTCTCTTGGTGTTCGGGTACAACGTTGTGTTACCTTGCGAGACGAGCGCCTCTTTATTATTAGGGATAGGGTTGAATCGCCGAAGCAGAAAAAGTGGCAATCGAGACGTTTCATCCGTTTGCATTGGCTTGTGTATCCCTGTGAGTGGCAGATTTTTCTGGAGGAAAAAAGTTGGATGTTGCTGCTCAAGGTAAACTCCCAAGAAATCCGCTTGAGGTTGCGTGCTTCACCCCACTTCAAGTTGCGCATTGTTGAAGCGGGAAAAGTGGTTTTTGGTGAGAGTATGGCAGGCGAGACTTATGGTTATCTATCGCCTACATATAACTTGCTCCAGCCAGCGCTTTCGATCATTTTAGAAGGAGATGAATTTCTGCCTACGACCCTCGAAACGGTGTGGGAGTTGCCGACAATCTAGATGCAGAGCTGGATATGAAGATTCTCCTTATTCATCAAGCCTTTGCAGCGCTGGATGAGCCGGGTGGCACCCGTCACCATGAACTGGCGCGCTTCTTTGCCGAGTGCGGCCATCAGGTGGTGGTGATTACCAGTCCAATCAATTATATGACGGGCGCCGAACAATCGAATGAAAAGATAGAGCAGGTAAAGATTGGCAGCGGGGAAGTGGTTATCCTCAGAGTGCCTGTCTATCGTGCCTTTCACCGTAGTTTTGTGCATCGCACGCTGAGTTTTATCAGTTTTATGTTTACTTCCCTTTGGTATGCTTTGGGGGTGAAAGGGGTGAGTGTTGTTTGGGGCACTTCTCCGCCCATCTTTCAGGTGATCACGGCGTGGTTGGTGGCGAAACTCAATCGAAGACCACTGTTGTTTGAAGTGCGTGACCTGTGGCCTGCTTTTGCCATACAGGTTGGCGTTTTGAAAAATCCCGTTCTAATTGCTGCCTCTGAATGGTTAGAGCGTTTTTTGCTCCGCCAAGCCGATCTCGTGGTGGTGAATTCTCCAGGTTTTACCGATCATGTTCGGGGGCGAGGGGCAAAGCGGGTGGAAGTTGTCCCCAATGGCTCGGACCTCGATTTGTTCGTTTCAGATGATCAAGGACGGGATTTTCGGCGAGAGAATGGCTTAGAGGGAAAGTTTGTAGTTTTATACGCTGGTGCGCATGGTTTATCTAACGATTTGGATCAAGTTTTGGTCGCAGCGGAAGAACTCCAAGCGATCCCAGAGGTTGTTTTTGTGTTGGTCGGAGATGGAAAAGAAAAACCTCGCTTGCAGCGAGAGGCATCCCAAAAAGGGTTGACAAATGTGCTCTTTCTCCCTTCGGTAGCAAAGAGAGACATGGCAAAGGTGTTGAGTGGAGCGGATGCTTGTCTGGCAATCCTAAAGCCAATCCCCCTCTATGGAACAGTTTTTCCCAACAAAGTGTTCGATTATATGGCAGCGGGAAAAGCGGTGTTGCTTGCCATTCCGGGTGTCATCCGCCAAGTGGTGGAGGAAAATCAAGCAGGCGTTGCTGTTCCACCGGGGGATCCCCATGCATTAGCCGAGGCGGTGAGGTTCTTAGCCCAGAATCCAGCCCTGGTTGCCGAAATGGGAAAAAATGGACAAAAAGCAATCGAAATTCAGTATAACCGCAAAAAATTGGCGGCCGATTTTTTGGCGATTATCGAAGGGCTTGCTTCCCATTCGGATTAATTGTGTTGCATCACCCGTTCGCTTAGGTAAACCGGGGTGTTCCAATGCTGGTATTTGGGCAGGTGGCCGCGGATGGCTTTCTCAAAGTTTTCCCTTAAGGCAGCCGTGATCGGTCCCATAACCCCTGAACCAATGGGGTGATGGTCAACCCGCGTGACGGCGACGATTTGCGCTGCCGAACCGGTCAGGATCAATTCATCGCATAAATAAATCTCGGTGCGATCGATGGGGCGTTCAAAGACGGTTAGGTGGAGTTCCCCTTGTGCCAGTTCGATCACGGTGCGGCGCGTGATGCCTTCGAGAATGTTATCCGTGATTGGTGGGGTAATGAGTACCCCATCTTTGACCATAAACACGTTCATTGCGCTTCCTTCAGAGACATGGCCCTCTTGAGTCAACACCAGCGCTTCGTCAAAACCTGCAAGCACGGCGTCGGTCTTGATGAATGCGGAGTTAATGTAAGCACCGCTGATCTTGCCTCGCGCCGGGATAGCATTGTCATCAATGCGCCGCCAGGATGAGAAGGTGACATGAGCATCGGTGTCATTTTTAAGATAACGTTCGAAGGGAAGGGCAACAATAGCGAGTTCATCGCGGAGGTCGTGCAGTCTTACCCCGATTACCTCATCTGCTTTGTAGGCTATGGGGCGAATGTAAATGTCTTGGCGATAGTGGCTTTGGCGGATGAGATCGATAGTGATCTGCGTTAGGCTCTCAGGAGTGTGATTGATCTCCATACGAAGCAATTTGGCGGAGTTCAAAAACCTGCGATAGTGATCAAGGGGGCGGAAAAGATAGAGTTCCTCCTGTTCGGCGTTCCAATAGGCGCGCAACCCACCAAAAACGGCTGTTCCATAGTTTAACCCGTGGGTCAGAACGCTAATTTTGGCTTCAGAATAAGGGACAATTTTCCCCTGGAAATACGCATGGAGAGGAATGGACATGAGCATTTTCTCCTAAAGTATACAAAAGAAGGTGGATTTTCTATGATTATACTCCTAACTGATGGGGACGAGGAAATCTGCCACTGAGAAGCTCTGAAGCTGGAGCATCCTCGCCTGCAAATGGATGCACACGAGTATCTATTCATTCCATCTATCCAAAGCGGTAACGTTGGAGTATGATTGGGGTTGTCTTAGACAGAGATGATTTGGAGGCGGATGGCATGAAACGCGCAGTGAGCATTAGCATTGGTTCATCGAAACGCGACAAAAGCGTGGAGGTGAAACTGTTGGGGGAAACGGTATTGATCGAACGGATTGGAACCGATGGTGATATGGAAAAAGCAGCGCGGCTTTATCAGGAATTGGATGGAAATGTGGATGCGTTTGGCGTGGGCGGGGCGGATTTAGGCGTCATGGTGGATCGAAAGTGGTATCCCTTATATTCTGTGCAGTCTATGGTTCGCTTTGTCCAGAAAACGCCCATTGTCGATGGAGCTGGCTTGAAAAACTCCTTAGAATATCGCTTAGCGCCATTTATCGATGAAAAGATCGGGGAATATGTGAAGGAGCGAAGAGCTTTTATTACCGTCGGCGTCGACCGTTGGGGAATGGCTTGCTCCTTTGCTGATCATGGCTACGAGTGTGTCTTTGGTGATATGATGTTTGCCTTAGGATTACCCATTCCCATCCGCAAGACATCAACCCTAAAAGTTTTAGCAGCGATCTTGATGCCGATCGCCGGTCGCTTGCCCTTTGAATGGCTGTATCCAACTGGAGAAAGACAAGAGGAACGTGTTCCCAAATGGGAAAAGTACTATCAATGGGCAAGCGTGATTGCTGGAGATTGTCATTACGTCAAACGGCACATGCCTGAGCGATTGGATGGCAAAGTGATTGCCACTAACACGACTACAGCTTCAGATGTCGAGCTCTTCCGACAAGCAGGGGTGAAATACCTTGTGACCTCAACTCCCGTTATCGAAGGGCGCTCTTTTGGGACAAATATGATGGAAGCAGCTTTGATTGCCGCCAGCGGTAAGGGACGCAAATTGACCATCGAGGAGTTGAACGAACTTTTAGACCAGCTCGGCTTAGAACCTCAACTTCAGGAGTTGAATTAATGCTTCCTGCAATAGTCGCTGCGGGTGGAATTCCTCAAGAAGGTGAACCCCTTTACCCATTATCTCAGGGAAGGGCGAAAGCTTTGCTGCAAATTGCCGGCAAGCCAATGATCCAGTGGGTACTAGAGGCGTTGGAAAACGCTGCCCAAATTAGTCATGTCGTTGTTGTTGGTACCCCATTGCCGGAAGAGGTTTTGACTAGCAAGGTGCAAGCCATCTTGCCTAATCAAGGAGAGATGCTCTCTAATATATTGGAGGGGATGAAAAAGGTTTTGGAGTTGGATGCAACAGCACATCATGTCGTTTTGGTTTCATCAGATATACCCGCGATCACTGGAGAGATGGTTGATTGGTTGGTACAGACCACTATGCAAACCGACGAGGATGTGTTTTACACGGTTATCGAGCGGCAAGTGATGGAAGCCAAATATCCCCATTCACGGCGTTCCTACACCCATTTGAAAGATATCGAGGTGTGTGGGGGCGATATGAACGTTGTGCGAGCAACCTTGGCTGCAGGGAACCAAGAGATGTGGAAGAAAATTATCGCTGCCCGCAAGAATGTGTTCAAACAGGCTGCGTTGATTGGAATTGACACCTTGCTTTTGCTCCTTATCCGGCAAATTACTTTAGAACAAGCTGTGCGAACTGTAGCTGCGCGGATGAAAATAACAGGCAGAGCGATTGTTTGCCCTTATCCAGAAATGGGAATGGACATCGATAAACCCCATCAATTTGCAATTGTCGAAGCCGATTTACTTCAACGTCTGGGAAGAAAAAGAGCAGCATGAAACGCTGGATGGAATGGGATGCGCGCCTCAGCGAAAAATTGCGCATAGGTGAAAATTCGGTTTGGTTGAAGAGGGCAGCCGCTTTCTTCGCCCATTCGGGGGATTCTTGGTTTTGGTTGTTCGGGTTGCTTTTGGTTGGGGTTTTGGTTCCTTCTATGCGGCAGGTTGCGATTCTGTATGCTAGCTCGATTTTGATCCTTGCCATCATGGTCTTGGGAATTAAGTTTTCGGTTAAGCGGCAAAGACCGCAGGGGGAGTGGGGCGCAATCTATCGGCGTACCGATCCGCATTCTTTTCCTTCGGGTCATGCGGCGCGGGCGATCCTTTTGGCAGTTCTGGGAATGGGGTTTGGCCCTCCGCTGTGGGGAGTAGGTTTGGCGATTTGGGCGCCGCTGGTCAGTCTTTCTCGTGTGGCTTTAGGCCTTCATTACCTGTCAGATATCCTCGCTGGGGCAGCCCTAGGGGCTTTTGTCGGTCTGCTCTGCTTAGGGGTGTTTGCTTAGGTTGGAGGGAGAGGCAGCTTTCCCACTTCGCGTTTGAAATTTTCTAGGATGTCGATGGGTGTCGGGTCGACACCGTAAGCGATTGCGAGATAGTAGGCAATATAGTCACCTAGCAAAAGTGTTGTCCACAAGTGAGCAAGGGGTGTATCCCCTTCGGCATCGATAAAGTCGGTTCCCAAGCCTTGCAGCATGAACTCGTGTTTGGTCATATTCAAACGCTGTTGGTGGCGAGGGTGCAGGAAGCCAGAGCGCAGGAAGAGGGCAACAATTTGGGACATCAGCGCTTCAGGGTTTTGGGTGCCGGTAAGGGTATTGTGATTTGCTTCGGGAATATCCTCAAACTGCGCCCAGGCTTTGGCAAGTTCATTGATTTGGGTTTTCCAACGCCGGGCAACGGGGGCAAGAAATCCAGCTCCATAAATTGTAACCCATCTGCCGATCAATTGTCCCGCCATCCTTTTGGCAGGGTTGTGCACAGTAGGGATGTGTGGATCGACCTTTTTTTGCAATTCAGACATTGCATGGATAGCGCTCTGGAGCTCTGCAAATGGATCAGGTATCGCTTGAAAGCGGTATAGCAAGGCTAGAATTAAGCTAAAAGAGTAACCAACCGCAGATCGAGGTTGTCCTTGATAATTGTATTTCCAAAGGGGAAACTTTTTGTCAGCAGCGAAGTCTGCCAGTTTCCCCCCCGTAGATATTCCAATTAGTGAACAACCCCGTTTTCTAGCTACTTTCATTGCATATAAGACCTCTTCGGTGTTGCCCGAATGAGAGGAGCCAATGACCAGATACGAGGGGCCCGTTGCCCAAGCCGGGATTTCGTAATCTCGAATCAGGCTAAAGGGGATGGATAATTGTTGGACTACATAGTTATTGACCAAATCAGCCCCGATTGCCGATCCACCAACGCCTACAACAAGAATATGCTGGGGTGAAAAGATTCCACCCAATTCTTGATCCATACCAATCTGCCAACCTTCTTGCAATTGCTCGGCAAGGTGCTGAAGATGCCAGAGCATGTTCTGTCGATCATAACGGGGATAAATGGAGAGATCGTCGAAAATCATGGTCTCCTCATTACGGTAAGGAATGGGTTGAAATATTTTATCCTGAATCCACTCCATATGCC
>JAOAHK010000015.1 GCA_026415275.1 Anaerolineales bacterium | reverse complement strand
GGCTTGATCCCTGGCTTGCCAAAACTCCCCTTTATTCTCGTTGCGGCTGGTTTTGGTGCGGCTGCCTATGCCGTTTGGAATTTACAACAAAAGCAAGTTCAACAGCCCGTTGAAGAGGTTGTTACAGCGGAACCTGAAACCCCCCAAGACATGATGGAAATGGTGGTTGCCGATCCGTTGGAGATTGAGATTGGCTATGGACTCATCCCTTTGATTGACGATAGTCAACCCGACAACCTGCTCCGCCGCATAACCGGCATTCGTCGCCAATTGATGAGTGAATTAGGGTTTGTGTTGCCCATCGTTCGCGTGCGGGATAACTTGCGCCTTGCTCCCCAGGAATATCGCATCAAAATCCGGCGCGAAGAAGTGGTGCGCGGCGAATTGCTCATCGACCGCTACCTCGCCATCCCGGGCAACGAAACCGAAGAGAAAATTCATGGCATCCCAACCACCGAGCCGGCTTTTGGCTTACCTGCCATTTGGATTGGGGACGCCGAAAAAGGGCGCGCTGAACTGCTTGGCTATACGGTAGTTACCCCGCTGTCTGTGCTAAGCACTCACCTGACGGAAGTCGTACGCAATTATGCAGCCGATCTGCTCAATCGCCAGATGGTGCAGGAAATGATTGACCAATTGAGAGCTCGCACCCCTGCGATGGTGGAAGGAGTCATTCCAGAGCAGATCACGCTTGGAGAGTTGCAGGCAGTCTTACGAAATTTGCTAAAAGAGCGCATTCCGATTCGTGATCTAGGGGGCATTCTCGAAGTCATCGCTGACAATGCCTCCGTGACGCGCAACCCCTTTATCCTTGCTGAAGCTGTGCGTCAGTCGATGTCGCGCACGATCACCAATCTTTATCGCGAAGAGGATGGTACTTTGCATGTCTTTACTCTCTCTCCGCAGTTGGAAAGCCTACTGCGGGAAAGCCTCACCTCTACAGAAGGCGGTATCGGCTTCAATATTGATGCCCAAACTGCGCAGCAAATCTTAATCCGCACTGGGGAGCAGATGGAGAAACTAGCTCAAGCCGGGCATTATCCTATTTTGCTCTGCCCCCGCGAAATTCGACTTGCTTTTCGGAAGCTAATTGAGCAATCTTTGCCCAATTTGGTGGTTCTGGCTTTCTCCGAAGTCAGTCCGGGCACAAAAGTTAAGTCACATGGAATGGTAATGGAAGGGTAACGTGATGGAACCCAAAGCTTTTACTGCTCCTACAACCCAAGAAGCCCTCGAGCTGGTGCAAAGCGAATTCGGCCCTGAGGCGATTATTTTATCTGTGCGTCAGGTGCCGAGCGGTGCTGCTTGGGAGGTCTGGAAACAACCGCGAGTGGAAGTTCTTGCTATTCCAAGCACACTCAGAGCCACGGCAACAACTCCCACGCATCCAGACCCTTCAACAGAGCAAGCTCAAAAGAGCGCGCTCACTTTGGCAATCAACAACGCATTAGGGAAAAAGCCAGCAGCTTCTCGGCAGAAAGAGATCGATCCGCGCACCTATCTAGCTCATCTGGCAGAGAAACTGGCTCGACAGCAGGTTGAGCAAGCATCTGTTGCGACTAATCCTCAACCAACGCCTAAAGAGAAAATCGCTAGTGTTATCCCACCAGCGTTGGTGCGCGCCCGTCAAGAACTAACTGAACAAGGGCTTGACCCTGAGCTTATCAAGGAGATTCTGCGCCGCACGGTTGAAGGGATCAATCCAAAACTGATCCACGACGAAACCCGCCTGCGGCAAGCCTTGCGTAAGCAGTTGGAAACTTATTTGCGCATTTTGCGGATCGAGCGTTGGCAGTCGGGTCAAACCCGCACGGCACGGATTCTGTACGTGGTCGGCCCGAGCGGAAGTGGGAAAACGAGCTTCTGCGCCCGCCTGACCGCTCATCTCCAGCAAAACGATCGGCGCCGCATTGCCTGGGTTAGCGCCGATACGATAAGGACCGGTGCTATTGCTCAAACGCGGGCTTATGCAGAGGCTTTGGGTGTTGAACCACATTTCGCCTATACCGCAAGCGATTTATGTCAAATTTTTGCTGAACTGCAGAACGAAGACTTAATCCTCGTCGATACACCTGCTAGAAATCCTTACAAAGCGCATGAAATCATTGAGTTGGGCGAAATGCTCACCGTTGCTCCGCAAAAAGTCACGTTTCTTGTTTTATCGGCTTCGGCGAAAGAAGTAGACTTGCGCCAAGCTGTGGCAGCCTTTAGTCCATTGATCATCAACGCTTTTGTCTTCACCAAGCTAGATGAAACTCGCCAGTATGGCAGTCTCGTAAATCTTCTCTGGAAGAGCAAAATCCCAATTGCCTATCTCTGCGATGGTGAGCAAATCTTAGACACTCTCCATCCAGCTCAAGCTAGTGGTTTATCTGAACTTATCTTAGGGAAGAGTTGAAGCGATGGCGAAAAAAGAAGAGAAAACCAAAGAGCAGAAAAAGACGGAGCAATCGCAGAGCCCCAATAAAGGGAAAAGCAAAGCACCTCAGCCTTTGCCTTTTCTCTTGGATTTCTCATTCTCTGTCGCAAGCCTAGTTATTTTATTTACCGGGGTGCTTACAGTGGTTCTCTCTCTCTTAAACGGAGCCTCCTTGGTCATGGCAGCGGTGCGCGGCTGTGTTGCCGTTTTTGGCTTGGGAGCGCTCTTTTGGCTGTTAAATTATTTCCTTGCCAATCAAATGCTCCAAGTTGCCATCCATGACCTCAAGGGAACTCGTTCAAAGCCAGAGGAAGGAGAAAGCACGCGTGAATTTCACGCCTGATTGATCTAGCTTATGGACACACGGAAAGACGATGCCGAATTGATCCAGCACTTCTTGAAAACCCGCGATCCTCAGACGCGTGAGGAAATCATTCTGCGTTATATTCCTCTGGTTCATTTCGTCTTAGGAAGGCTAGGGCTTTCACAATCTATTGGTGCTGATTACGAAGACGCTGCGAGCCAAGGTATTCTGGGCTTAATCGAAGCGGTCGATCGCTATGATGCTGGACACGGCACACAATTCAGTACCTATGCCATTTTGCGCATTCGCGGCAAAGTGATCGATCAACTTCGCTCACACGATTGGCTCTCGCGTGGTGCCCGCCAACGTGCCCGCCAATTACAACTCGCAATTGATAGTTTTTGGGAAAAACATCAACGCGCCCCAAGCGATGAGGAACTTGCTGAAGTTTTACAATGGGATCAAGAGGGACTGCGGCAAGCACTTATGGACAGCAGTCATATTTTGCTCTCCTTAGACACAATTGTTACCGCAGAGGGAGATGAAACGGTCTCCTTGCATGAAATCCTTGCCGATGAGGAACAAGAAATCCCAGACGCATTGATTGAACGGGAAGAATTGAAAGAGACCCTGGCTCAGGTCATTCGGTCACTTCCCGAGCGGGAGCAGCTTGTATTATCTCTTTACTACTATGAGCACCTAACTTTCAAAGAGATCGGAATGGTTCTGGATGTATCGGAGTCGCGTGTCTGTCAACTGCATGCCAAAGCAATCCTTTCGTTGCGCTCAAAACTCAGACGAGCAATGGCACAGGCTGAAAATCTCACTCAATCCGAGCATATCCTACGTTCGAATACAGTTTCTCGATCAGCAACTACCTCTAGTCGAGGAGGTGTGGTGCGATGAATAGCGTTTCGTCAGTTTTATTGAACGATACCTTAAAGCTTATCCAGCTTGCCCGCGAAACGGCGCGAGTGCAAGGTCAAGCTGAACATGCTGAGAAGCTCAAACCAGTGGTTGATCAGCTCAAGAACCTAGCCGAGGGAGCTGTTCAAGCCAAGCCTGTTGTGGCGCCGCAAAGATCAGCTTCTCAGGGTGTTACGCCTAGTGGTGGGATTTTAGACCAAGATGATTTTAAGACACTTTTGACAGCGGTGCAGAAGAGTCAAAGTCAGACCTCCCCAAACTTACCTGCTGGATTACGCCCGACGAGCAGCCTTGAACGCAACCAGATCATTGTCTCGATGGCAAACGGTGGTATGAGCGCTTTGGATATTGCTCGGCAGATGGGAATGACTTTGGATGAAGTTAATATGGTTGTTCGCTTGCATCAAAAAGCGAGCGAAAGTCGAAAGGAGGTTTCAGGATGATCAAGGGATTGTACGCTGCTGCTTCGGCAATGTTAGCCAATCTCTATCGTCAGGGATTATTAGCGCACAATATTGCGAATGTCGATACACCGGGATTCAAACAAGTTTTGACCAGTTTAGACGAATTTAGAGAAACCGCAATGATTTACCCTCCCGGACCGACAGCCGGCTTAGCAAACTTGCGCTGGATTGGCAATTTTGGTTTAGGGGTTCAAACTGCGCAGGAAATTACCGATTTCTTACAAGGCGGATTGCGTCACACAGGACATCCTTTTGATCTCGCCATTCAAGGTGCAGGATTTTTCCGCATTCAGACACCCGATGGTGAAAGATACACTCGCGATGGCAGGTTCTTCCGCGATGTCGAAGGAAACCTGGTCACTGTTGACGGTTATCAGGTGCTTGATGAGGGCGGACAGCCGATTAATTTACCTGAAGGAGAACTCTCCATCTCTCCCGATGGGGTTATCATGGTCAATGGGCAGACCATTGCGACATTGGGACTGGCTGCGTTCGAAAATCCCAGCGCTGAACTAACCCGCGATGGATCGAACTATTTTGTCGCCGAAGGTGGCGCAACGAGCGATGCAGTGGGTACGGTTGTGCAGGGATATATTGAGATGTCCAATGCAAACCCAGCGCAATTAATGACCCAGATGATCGCCGTCGCCCGCGCTTATGAAGCAGCTCAAAAAATGGTTCAAACCCAAGATGAACTGCTGGGCAAGGCGATTAACACCTTGGGGACATTTTGAGATTTTTGTTGTTTGAACTGAAAGGAGCCTTATGACTCTCTCCATCCATCAAATTCTCCATATCAGCCGCAGTGGTATGATGACCCGCCTGCTTGACTTGGACGTAGTCAGTCACAATTTGGCGAATATTAACACACATGGGTTTAAGGCTAGCCGCTCCAATTTTCAAGAGATGTTTCAACAACGATTGTATAGCGGTGTACAGTTGCGCACAACACAGCGTTTCATGGACCAAGGCGCATTCAAGCTTACCGCACGTGAACTTGACCTTGCAATCAATGGTGAAGGATTCTTTGGTGTGGCTCTTCCCGATGGCCGGACTGCATATACTCGGGATGGCGAATTTATGCTTGACTCAGAGCGACGCATTGTGAACGGGAATGGCTTCCCCTTAGTTTGGGATGGCTCGCTCCCCGAGGAGTTTGAGGAAATCAACGTTGAAACCGATGGTTCGGTTATGGTCTTACAGAACGGCGTGTGGAACCAAGTTGGGACGATCCAATTAACTCGTTTTCCTAATCCCAACGGCTTGGAGAGCTATGGCAGCAATCTCTGGTTAGAAACCGAAGTTTCTGGTGCAACAACAGTTGGCACTCCATCCAGCGAAGGATTTGGAGAGATACGCAATCATGTCTTGGAGATGTCCAATGTGAATATTGCGAATGAATTAACCCAGATGATCCTGCTGCAACGTTCATTTAGCCTCTCGCAGCGTACATTTCAACAAACAGATACCATGTTGGGACAAGCCATTCAAATGCGTCGCACTTAAGTTTTGGCACAAGTTGCCGATAACAGGTTAGGGCAAAAAGTACCCCAATTTCGTCAGCCTAACCTGTCATCGGTAAAGGAGAGAGACCATGAAAGTTGAACATTCTCAAAACAACCGTATTGTTCAAAAACAAGCCGAAAACACGGCAGCGGTTGAGCGTCAACAGCGCCTTCAAGAAAACGAGCGTGCTGATCGATTAACGAACAAAGATCAAGCCTCCCTCTCTGATCGTGCTCGTTTGCTCTCAAAAGCACGCCTCAGTCTGCAGGAGATCCCAGATGTTCGAACGGAACGCGTTGCAGCTCTCCGAGAGCAAATACAAGCTGGAACCTATCAAGTGCCGGTTGAGCAACTGGCGTCACTGTTCTTGAAGGGTCTTAAACCTTAGTTCATGATTACCTAGACAGGAAAGGCATGACGATCGATGAATGATGTTCTTACCCTTGCAATTACTTTGGAGGATCTACTTGTCCAAGAATTTCGCGCTTGCCAATCCTTGCACCAGTTGACCAAGGAGGAGCGCCAAGCACTTTCTCAGAACGATCTAAACAGCTTAGAAGTCATTCTGGAACAAAAAGAAGTTGTGCTGGATGAGTTGGGGCAGATTGAAGATCGCCGTCGTATGGTCACCCAAAATCTTGGAGACCAGGTAGGACTGAAGCACACTGACCCGACAATTACTGCTATCTGCCAAAAGTTAAACAATGAAATGGGACAGCGTATCAAACGCCTAAAAGAAGGCATCTCGGCATTGGCAGAAGAAATTAAGATCATGACTAGCGGCAACCACGCCTTGGCAATGATGGCTTTGGAGCGGGTAGATGCACTACAGACAATCTTAATTGATTCCTTCCGCCCTTCACTAACGTATGATCGGCCGGGGAGTAAGACATCCGATCATTTGGATGTAGTCTGGGAGGTTGACCAGAGGGCTTAGGAGGGAGCAATGTCGAATATTCTGTATGGTCTTAACATTGCACTCAAGGCGATGCTCAGTCAGCAGATTGCCATTCAGGTCACGGAGCATAATGTTGCCAATGCCACCACGCCCGGTTATCGCCGCCAAGAGGCGATGATGAGCGCCGATTTGCCGCATGTTTTTCCCTCCTTGCGAGCCAATGTTGTCCCTGGACAATTGGGCATGGGGGTTTTGGTCAACCGCATTCGCCAATACACCCTCGAATTCTTCGATGATCGCTATCGGCGTGCTCTCAGCGAAAGCCAAGGGTGGCAGATGGAAGCCGGTGTCTTGCGTCAAGTAGAAGCTACTCTTGCCGAAACCAGCGAAGACGGGCTGATTGCGAAATTGGATGCCTTTTGGAGCGGTTGGCAAGCCTTGAGTAGTGACCCAACCAACATGGCGCTCAGGGCAGATATGCTGGAAAGAGGAGCGGCTCTGGCTAAAGCCCTCAATTGGCGTGCCCAATCGCTGGTTCGCATCCAGCAAGATCAAAATGCCTTAATCCTACAACGGGTCAGTGAGATTAACAGCTTAGCAAGCAAAATTGCTGCGCTGAATGTGGAAATTGTAGCCGTCAAGTCGGCTGGAAGTGCACCGAATGACTTAATGGATCAGCGCGACCAATTAATAACACGCCTAGCTGAGCTGAGTGGAGCAACAGCCGCCATCCAAGAAAATGGTGAAGCGTTGGTTTCTATTGGCGGTCATGCTTTGGTAATTGGTGCTACTACGTTCAAACTGGCAACTACGAGTGGCAATCTATCTTCGATCTATTGGGAAGCCGATAACGTTCCATTCACGCCCACGCGAGGGGAATTGGCTGGTTTGCTTCAGGCAAGGGATGGAATTATTCCTCGCATCATCAGCGATTTAGACACCTTAGCGCAGAATTTGGTGACCCAGGTAAACGCCCTCCATGCTGGGGGATATGCTTTGGACGGCGTGACAACGGGTCTAGGTTTTTTTGACCCAACGGGGACAACAGCACTCAGCATTCGCCTTTCCAACGATGTCGCCAATCAACCCCAACGGGTTGCTGCAGCCCAGCAGGGCAATGCTCCTGGGGATGGGAACAATGCTGTTGCATTATCGAATCTGCGGGAGTTACTGGTCATGAACGGTAACACCGAGACATTCAACCAGTATTACACCCGCCAAATTTCGCAACTAGGCATCGATATCCAACGCGCTGAAGCTTTTGCTCGCGATCGTAAGGATGTGGCTAAATCGTTAGATGCCTTGAGAGAAACAGTTGTTGGTGTTAACTTGGACGAAGAAGCGGCCAACCTGATTAAATATCAGCGTGCCTTCCAAGCGGCAACTCGACTGGTAACGGTAATGGATGAGATGCTGGACAAAATTATCAATGGTATGGGAGTGGTCGGACGCTAAGTAGGTGAGATACGGAGGTACGTATGCGCATAACGCAAAGAATGATGACCGAAAGGGCGATCCAATATATGGATGAAAATCTGAAACGCCTTTATCAACTGCAAGAAAAAGTGGCATCAGGCAAGGAATTTCAACGCCCCTCGGACAACCCCAGCGGAGTAACGAGCGCGCTGACCCTCCGTTCAGTTCTAAAGATGAACAATGCGTATTTAGATACCGCAGCAACCACCGAAAGCTGGATGTCTGCCACCGATTACGCCTTGATCCAAACAACACAACTTGCCACAAGAGCCATCAACCTCACCCGCGAAGGTATCTCGGACACGATGGGAGGGGAACAGCGCAATACTTTAGCTGCAGAAGNTGATATGATCCTTCAGCAAGTCTTGAGTGTGGCAAACAGCGATCATCAGGGAAATTATATCTTTGGCGGTTTTCAGACGCTTAATCCACCGTTTAGCTTGGTGGATACCAATAACGATGGTTCTTTTGATGACGTAAGTTACTCAGGAGATAACGGGGTTATTTACCGTCTGTTAGGACCCAACCTGAATATTGCCCAAAACATTAATGGCTCTGGTTTTTTTATTGACTTGATGAGATCGATCATTGCTGCCCGAGATGCATTGAGGAGCAATGGAGCTCCCAATCAATTGACCTTAATTCAAAATGCAATTACCAATATGGAAACTCAAATCCGCAATGTCAACGAAGCGCTAACAACCAACGGCGCGCGCCACCGGGAAGTGCGCTTGATAAAAGATCGTCTCGAAAAGTCACAAATTGAACTTAAGAGCCTGCTCTCCCAAAAAGAGGATGTCAATATGACTGAGGCAATCTCTCATCTGCAGCACCAACAAACGGTCTATCAAACTGTTCTAGAGGTGGGTAAACGTGCCATCTCTGCTCTGAGTCTCTTTGATTTGCTCGGTTAAAGGGTATCGATATGTTGGTATTGACCCGCAAAGCGGAAGAAAGCTTGGTCATTGGTGATCAAATCACCTTGACCATCCTTGCCATCGAAGGCGATCGGGTGAAGATTGGCATCCAAGCTCCGCGCGAAATCTCCATTCACCGCAAAGAGGTTTGGGAAGCTATCCATGAGCAAAATCATCTTGTAGAGCTCCTTGCTCAAGATGGGCATGGAGAACATTTCGAGCAGTTGCGCAAGTTTCTAGCGGGGGAGATGGCTGAATAATCTCGGCTAGAACGCTTTTCTCCAACACAACTCCAACAAAAATCTACACAAATCTACATTGACAAGTGGGTAAGTATTCTGATACATTAGGGCGGAATTTTAGCTTAAAGAGGAGCGTCTCATGTTGCGCAAACGCCTGCAATTAGGATTGATTCACGTTGCCGTGGCGATCACCCTGGTGCCGATCAACAGCACGCTAAACCGCGTCCTGATCAAGGAGATGGCAGTGTCGGCAACCCTGGTTGCCATCTTAGCCATCTTGCCTTACTTGTTCTCGCCAATCCAAGTCTGGATCGGTTCTTTTTCAGACCGCCATCCGATTGCCGGCTATCGGCGTACCCCTTATATCCTTCTTGGACTTCTGCTTTGTGTTCTGGGCGTAGCCATTAGCCCACAGGTGGCTTTCCTAATCGAGCAGGACCGCATGCTGGGAACTCTGGTGGGCGTATTGGTCTTCGGTGCGTGGGGGATGGGCTATAACTTTTCGGCAGTATGTTATCTCTCTTTGGCTTCTGAAATCTCCGGTGAAAAAGGGCGCGGGCGCACTGTGGCAGTCATGTTCGTGATGATGATCATCGGGATCATCTTTACCGCCCTGACCGTCAGCAATCTCGTTGATCCCTATACGCCAGCGGCTTTGCAGGTTGCCTTCTTGGTCGTTGCTGTCGCAGCGTTGGTGTTGGGATTGGTTGGCATCCTGAGACTGGAAGAAAAAGTGACTCCCGAATCTCTGCCCAGCACAGAGAATTACTCCTGGGGACAGATGTTCGGCGCCATCTTACAAAATCGGCAAGCGACCATTGGCGTCTAACTCGCTGCAGCGCACGCACCCCCAAATTTGTTTTCGGATTTGTTGCGTGATTTTATTTCGGTTTAGTCAATATATACGTTTTTTCTTCTTTCGTTGAAAAAGGTAGTCCCAATTTTTCCAAAGGTCAATTGTGACTATTGTCTTATTTTTGGCGACGAAGGATAACCAAAGCAACCTTGGTTGCATCGCGCAGGATACTTTTCTCATCAAGCAACTCTAGCTCCCTCAAACATAACGACAAAGCTTTGTCAGGCAATGGCACGGCTCCGGTGCTCTAAGGAGTGATCCACACCAAAAAAGTCGGCGATACAAATCATCTCCCTATATGGTTACCAAGTATAATTCTATTAGGAAAGCCATGCCCTCCCCGTTTGACATTATTGCCTTTGATGCCGATGACACGCTGTGGCATAACGAGAGCCGTTATCAGGCGGCAAAAAGCGACTTCGTGCGCCTGATGGCTTCGTTCCAACCCCCTGAACAGGTTTCCGCTTTGTTGGACGAGATAGAGCTGAGAAATTTGTCCCTTTATGGCTATGGAATGAAAAGCTTTACCCTCTCGATGATCGAAGCCGCGCTAGCAATTAGCAAAGGGGAAATTAGCGGTAAACAAATCCAAGCCATCTTAGCTATTGCCCGCCGTGTGTTGACCGCGCCGGTGGAGTTATTCCCCAATGTCGCCGAGACCATCGCCCAGCTTGCTGAACAATACGAACTGATGCTGATCACCAAAGGCGATGCCAGCGAGCAGGAACAGAAGATCAACCGCTCGGGCATAGGACACTACTTCCGAGCAATTGAGATCGTCCACGATAAGACTGTTGCCACCTACGAGAAAATCCTCGCCAAATACCATCTCTCCCCACAACGCTTCGTCATGATTGGCAATTCGTTGCGCTCGGACATCTTACCGGTTGTCCAATTAGGCGGGATTGCCATCTACATCCCACACGAGATGACTTGGGCACACGAATTGGACCATAACGGAAAACTCCTTACCAATAGCTATTACCAACTCGACCGTTTCGAGCAACTCCCTGACTTCCTAATCCGCTTGCATCAATCGCATAATTTCAATCCACCCTCGGCATCGCCGCTTTTAAGATAGCTTCGCCCATTCTGCGCGCAGTCTCTTCGTCCCCTCCTTCGAGGACAAGGACAACCGCCAAGGGGTCTCCTTCCCAATTGGAGGTCGTTCCCCCCACGAACCAAACCGTTGGCAACCCTCTCCCAGAAGTAACCGCTTCAGTCTGACTCCACGTCAACCCATCGAAGTTGATCTTGCCTTTGACCAGCGCAGCAACCTCATCCGTCCGATACACCACCAACGGAGCACTCTCAGGCTGGACAGTTACCCAGCCGCTGTTGGGCAATTGGAAGGCATCCACCACGCGCAAGGGAATCCTTTGACCGCCATTTGTCAACGCCGCCGCAGCGCAAACGGCTTGCAAGGGCGTAATCCGCCTCTCATCTTGCATGGCTGCTCCTTCCTCTAAGCCTTCAGGCAGACCAAGGGCGCGCAGTTCGCCAAATCTCAACGCAGCAATCCCATTCGGAAAAAGTAAGTTATTCAATTGGTCGAGTGCGTATCGCCCTTGGACGGGGCGATTGACCAAAGGAGCACCTGGATCCTTGAGATAGCTTTCGATCTTTTCACTCAATTGATTTGAATCATACGCTGGCTGCGAGGCAAGCGCCAAGAGGTCTCCACTGCGGGCGTTGACCACCACCGCTGTACCCACCTTTCCGTCCAAGATTTGGTCAACCTCTCTTTGTAACTCCAAATCGAGGGTCAAACGCACAGCAATGCCGGGCGGCGGCGTGCCGGTCAGCAGCCGCTGCCAAAGGATTGCTGAAGTGCGGTATCCTCTTTCCCCGCTTAGCCACGCATCAAGACTTCGCTCTAAGCCGCTTTGCCCAAAGACGGGATGTGAGTACCCGATCAGCGGGCTGAGCGGCGGATAAAGGACTTTGCGTCGATAATACTGTCCTTCCCGATCAGAAACCGCCAATGGACGCAGTTCGCGGTCAAAGATTGTCCCTCGCTGAACCAGTTGCTCGTAGATATAGCGGCGGGCGTTATCCGTGCGTGCCAGAAGGATCGGCGCGCGGACCAACGCAAACCAACCACTCGCCAAAGCTACACTGAAATAACCCAACAGCAATAAAGCACCAAAGGCGAGATATGGTTTTGGATTGGGAAGAATTCCCGGCTGCGGTTGCGCTGAGTGGCTAATTTGTAATAGCAACCCCAGCATGATGCCCGAAACCATAAGCGAAGACCCCCCATAAGAGAGAAAAGGCAAAGTCACCCCGGTCAAAGGCAAAAGGCGCAGGTTACCGCCAATGATCAGAATACTTTGCCCACCAAAGTAGGCAGCGATTCCAATGGCCAACAGGCGTTGAAAGCGATCTTGGGTGAACATCGCCGTGAGAATGGCGCGCAAAGCGAGCAACGCCAGACAACCGAGCAGAGCAATGCTACCGATCAAACCGGTCTCTTCTGCAATGGCAGCATAAATAAAATCCGAATGTGGCACCGGCACTTGCTCAGGGTATCCCAAACCCAGCCCCCGCCCGAACAAGCCGCCGTTGGCAATGGCAATCAGGGATTGGACGATTTGATAAGAGCGGTGAATCGGGTCCAAATAGGGATTAATCCACGCCTCTACTCGCCAACGCACTACGTCAAACAAAGCATAGCCCACTCCCAAGCCCATTAGGATGCCGATCCCCCCAAAGAGTAAAATACTGCGCCGTTCAGTCGCAAAATAAAAGAGAACCGCGGAAAGGAAAAAGAAGATCGAGGCAGTTCCCAAATCCCGCTGGACAATTAGTAACCCCATTGCTAAAAGGCTCATTACCCCGCTTGGTGCAAGCAAGGCAATCAGTTGTTTTGACCCTATTGCTCTTTGTAACAAAGGCTGACTTCCGGCAAGATAGGCTGCCAAATAAACAATCAACAAGAGTTTCATCGGCTCAGAAGGCTGAAGATAGACCCCACAACAACCCAGCCAAAGACGGGGCAGGCCCGAACCCGCCGGGTTTGTGCCAAAGATCAATGTGGCAAAGACCAAAAGCAGTCCCCCGCTCAGCCAAAGATACTTATAGCGCTTCAAGTAGACTAAATCCGATGGGGCTTTCAAGATCAAGGTCAAAAGAAGGCTTGAAACCGCCAGCCAGAGAGTCTGCCGCTGGGCGTGATAAGGGGAAAGCCGCCACAGGGTCATCAGCCCCCAGCCGATCAGCAGAAAGGCGGTAGGCAATAAATAGGGATCGCGTTCAGGCACAGCCACCCGAGCGATTCTCCAAGTTACACCCAGGCAGGCTGCCCACGCCAGAAATCCCAATCCAACTTGCTGTGCTCGATCAATCGCCAAAGCCCCCGAACGAACAACGGTAGCTAAGTTTAAGGCTAACCCAAAGAGAAAAACAACGCTAAGCGCAATTAACAAGAGCTGGCGTTCGCGTTGTACAGCAACGTTGATCTCAGGTTTCATCGCTTAAGCGAAGTAGAACGACTTGAATCAATTGTTCTAGTCGAAGTATTTATCGATCAACAAACTCAACCGCTGGCGAGTTTCTAGGGGTATGATGTCTTTGCGAGTGATGAAGGCATTTGCCAGTGCCGAGCCACAAGTGCACGTTCGCTCGGTTTTCAGATTGATCAGCAAATTGCGCACAGCTTGTTGGGCAATTGCCGTGTTGCGATTTAAGACCTGTATTACTTGCTCAACTGTCACCGGCGTTTCGCTGATGTGCCAGACATCGTAGTCGGTGACATGTGCCATCACCGCATAGCACATCTCTGCTTCGCGTGCCAAAAAGGCTTCGGGAGAGGTGGTCATGCCGATAATCGACATCCCCCAGGAACGGAAGACATTCGACTCGCTGCGGGTTGAAAAGCGGGGCCCTTCAATCGTAATCATTGAGCCGCCGCGATGTACCACTACGCCGGTGGCTTGCACCGCCTGAAAAAGCTGTTCAGAAAGGGCATTGCAAAACGGGTCGGCAACGCTGATATGCACCACACAATTCCCCTCAAAGAAAGTGCGTTTACGGTCACGGGTGAAGTCAAACAAGCCATCCGGGACGACTAATTCACCGGGCGCGTAATCCTCACGCAATGAACCAACTGCAGAGATACTCACGATCTGTTCCACTCCCAAGCTTTTCAAGGCATAGATATTAGCGCGGTAATTGACTTCGCTTGGAGAAAAGCGATGTCCCTCGCCATGACGAGCTAAAAAGGCAATCGGTTTCCCCTCAATGGTGCCACACACAATCGGCGCGCTGGGTTTGCCAAAAGGAGTAGTCACATCGACTTCTTGCACATTTTGCAAATCGGGCATTTGGTAAATCCCCGAGCCCCCAATGATGGCTAAGATCGGTTCTGCGTCCATAGTGCCTCCCATTTTCAAGAAAGACTTTCAACGTAAATTTGCACCTGACCGCAACGAATTTCATCTCCAATCGTTAAGACCACTGGTTCGGTCAGGCGGGTTTGATTGAGAAACGTGCCATTGGTTGAATTCAAGTCTTCTAGCCACCACTGTCCCTGCTGAAAACTGATCTTTGCGTGTCGGCCGCTTACCGTGCTATCTGCCAAACGAAGGTCGCACCCCACATCTCGGCCAATCATGACTTCAAGCTGTTGAAAAGGGCGAGGTAGCGGCTCGTTTTGCACTCTCAGAGAAAGTTTTGGTAGCGCTTCAATGGAAAGAGAACGGGCTTGGGAAACCAGGTCTTGATATAACGTCCAAAACGCCCAACCTAGAAAAGCATATAAGCCCATTGCGATGATAATGCGGACAACCAACAGAAGAATTGCACTCATTTGCCTAATGAGAACTCATAGAGAGTTTCTGTGTCTTGCCAAGCGTTTGAGTATCCTCTCCATAGACCAGGGGTACTCCAGCCAATGAAATCACATCTCCTGAGGATAGGACTGCTTGACGCACACGGACATTATTAACGGTTGTTCCCCCAGCCGAACCTAGGTCAAAGAGCAGGTATTGTCCGCGCACCGCACGCAGTTGAGCGTGCTGTCGTGAAACGCGTGGATCCTCCAAGACCAAATGATTATCTGGGTGCCGACCGATATTTACCACCGCCTTATCTAAAAGGAAAATTTGCATCCCATTCACAATCAAAAAAGCATTTTGGGGAATTTCGACTAGGTCACCTTCACCGTTCTCAGCAATTCCACGGGTATCGGTCATCTCTTGAGAGAAATGAGCGCTGATACTGACTTGATGATGGGGAATCTCTTCATCATCGACAACTTGAATAACAGGCGGGCTGGCAAAAGTCAATCCTGCCTCTTGGGCAAGGTATTCCAATTCGTTCTCTAACTCCTTAATCAGTTGCTTATTCTGGCGCAATTTTTCAGCATAGAGCGGCGAAGCTGCTATAAGAAAATAATTTGGCGCCAAAACCTTCCCGTCTTTGAGCGCTTGCTGATTGGTTTGCAACGCGGCACGCAATTGCTCCGCAATCGCGCTGCTGTCTGGCGGAGTGGACACAAAATGCGCCGTCGAACCTTCGATCAACGCCTTGAGACGCTGCTCCAACTTGATCAACTTGTCCTTAAAATAGCCTTTTGCGTCCATCGTGAGTCTTATCTTACCACGATGTACTGCGAATGATATAAATCTAAGATGAGAAGCAAAACGTATGGAAACTCACAACATTGATGACCCACCGGGCCATTCCGGCGCGCCTCACTCCGGGCATTGGATATCTAGATAAGTCAACCATTGGAGAGTTTCTTCGACTGTCTCAGCTTCCACCTCGTCTCCACTCCAAGCGAACCAGAGAGAACCATACGGATCGAACAAAAAAACTTTCGTATCAGAGGAAAAAACTCCTAAGCTTGCTTGTAACCGCTCGTTCGAGAGCATTCCTTCAGGCAAATAGAGCAGGTCTCCACTTTGTAAGGCTTTCGGTTGATCGAATGGATTTTCAGCGATCAGCAATTTGACTTTGATATCGCTGTTTTTCGCCAAAGCATCTAACAGATTAGAGAGAAAGGATTGACAATGATTACAGGGAAAGGTGTGCAATTGCATCAAGATCAGATAAACATCGCCTAATTGAAATAGCTTCTGGCGTTCACAAGCAAGGAAGATATCTATAAAGTCTCTTTCACCATCAAAACGTATCCAGGTCATATTCCATCTCCATTCCAATAATCAACCGACTTGGAGGGCGGAGGTCCTCTCTCACCTGTGTGCAGGCGAGGATGCCCGCGATGCTAAATCGCCTCTCCCTCGTCCTGCAGGAGAATAGCAGAGGGTGAGGGCACTCCCCTCGCCCTTCGGGAGAGGGGTGGCGGTGAGGGCGCTCCCCTCGCCCTGCGGGAGAGGGGCCGGGGGTGAGGGCACTCCCTCGCCCTTTGGGAGAGGGG
>JAOAHK010000160.1 GCA_026415275.1 Anaerolineales bacterium | reverse complement strand
GTTTTCAATCTCTGCCGAATACCGAACTCATCTTTCGCTGTCATCTTTTCTCCTTTGGGGTTTGCCCCTAGGCGGAACGGCGCACGATGGCATCGGTCATACGGGCAACGCGCGCCATGGCTTCCACATCGTGCACGCGCACGATGTCTGCCCCGCGCACGATACCTACCGCTACGGCAGCCGCCGTGCCTTCGAGGCGTTGATCGGGGGGTAAATCAAGGGTATAACCGATAAAGGATTTGCGCGAAGGGCCATATAAAATTGGGTAACCCAAAGCGCGAATTTCGTTTAGCCGATCCACCAGCTCTAAGTTTTGCTCGGTGGACTTGCCGAAGCCGATGCCGGGATCAAGGATGATGCGCTCATCCGCAATCCCAGCAGCGTGAGCGATGGCTACGCTTTCGAGAAGTTCTCGCTGAATATCGGGAATTAAGTCGTCATACGGGATGCCAACATATCGACCGCCTAGTTTCTCTTTGATTTCGGCATGTGCCCAAGAACTGCGGTTGTGCATCAGGATCACTGCGGCTCGATAGCGCGCTGCTACCTCGGCGATCGCCGGATCGGCGTGAAAGCCCCATACATCGTTGACGATCAGGGCGCCGGCTTGCAAGGCGGCTTCGGCAACGGCGGCTTTATAAGTGTCAATGGAAATCGGCACATCCAATTCTTGCACCACTGCCTCTAGGACGGGCAGGACATGAGCCAATTCTTCTTCTGCGCTGATCGGCTGCGAGCCGGGGCGCGTGCTTTCTCCGCCGATGTCCAAGATGTCGGCACCAGTGGCGACAAAGCGACGCGCTTGCTCAAGGGCTGTGGCAACAAAATCTTGTCCATCTTTCAGTAAGCCATCGCCGGAAAAGCTATCGGGCGTCACGTTAAGGATGCCCATAACATAGGTCCGCTTGCCCCACTCGAAGGTCCATTTTCCGATTTGCAAGCAGGTTGTTTTTAGCTTCTCCATGCGCCAAGTTCTCCCCTAAATCAACTGGGTGAGCGGGCGGCTGAGCCAGGCTTCCGCTTGATCGATATCGGCGAAAATGCCCAATTCTACGCCGGCCGGCACGGTGAGGGCTTCGATCTCTTCGATGGCGCGGCGCACCTCTTCGTTTTCGACCACCACGGCGACACGGATATTGCGGGCAGCGGGGTCGGTGTTCAATTCTAAGGCAACTTGGATGGCTTCAGAGGGGATCTTTTTAACCGCCCGCAGGTCATACAGATTGCGTGTCAGGCGATCGGAGTCCAACAAGTGCTGCAGAGCAAATTCGCGCCAATGGCGCAAGGTTTTTTCGTTGACATCGGTGAAGACATAGTGCATCCCGCCATCCGGGCGGCGTTGCACGGTATAGCCAATGCCCGGCTCAGGTTGCCATTTCAAGGGTTTGATGGGTGCTTCTGACATCTTTCACTCTCCTGCTCGATCATACACATTAACATCGCAAGGTTTCCCATGTGCAAAAATCCAATAGTAAATGGACATATAGCCGCCAACCCTGCTGATTTGGAGCTAGCCGACTTTTTCGGAAATGCGGGCGTCCCAGCTTGTGAAAATCCGTCAACACACAAGCAACGAATAAACGAATGATGGGGAAGACAGCCTCCCTTAAGTAAGATTTGTCCTGAATCGCAGACGTCCCCGCCTGCGACCTCTAAGGAATGTGGCGGAGTGCTCTCGGTGACCCTTATCCTTGCGAGTGGCTCAAGGCACCGCCCAAACCCTTCTCTCCCACAGGGCGAGGGGAGAATGCCCCCAACCCCAGCTCTTCTCCCGTAGGAAGAGGATGGCAGGGGATAGTAGGTCATTTCCATCTTTACGGATTGGATTCTAGACATCTTTCTGAGCCTTTCAAGCCGACACGGCGTGAATGCCGCTGCAATCCAACTCGCTGACCACTTGGGCGGCGGTTTTGCCCAATTTCGGATACACCAAGTGCGGGGCAATCTCTGCCAAGGGCACCCAAACAAAAGCCCTGCCTTCCATGCGCGGGTGAGGAATGCCCAATTGGGGCGTGTCCATCTCTAAGTCGTCGTAAAACAAGATGTCGATGTCAATCTGGCGCGGGCCGTTCCGAATTGTCTCAACGCGCCCCATCCGCTGTTCAATCTGCTTGAGGTAGGACAACAAGTCCTGTGGGGAAAGGTCGGTGACAGCGCGCACGACCTGATTATAGAAAGTTGGTTGATCAAGGTAGCCCCAAGGCGGGGTTTCATAAACTGCTGAACAAGCTTCCACTTGTACTGCTGGCGGTAGGGAACTCAGAGCTTCACGGAGGTTTTGCATCCGATCTCCGAGGTTAGTTCCAAATGCGAGATAGACGACGTGACTTTTGCGCTTCATGGGGTACTATTTTAACCCGAAATGATAAAATCGCGGGCAGCGGCGCTGGCGAAATCCGGTCAACGAGTAAATGGAATGAAGAGACGGCCTTATCCGTACCGGTCTTTCACTAACGGCAAGTTTTTCTTCGCTATTGCAAGCGTCCTCGCTTGTGACACTGGGTCAACGAATGGGCAACGGATGAAGGTATCGAGAGAAGAACGCATACGCAGACCTTCCTACCAATTTTTTGGAATTGCAAACGGCCTGGCTTGTGATTATGGCGGACAAGAATGTCCGCCCGCTGCAGCCCTCACCCCTGGCCCCTGCGGGAGAGGGGGAGTGGTCATTTTTTAATGTTGTGTCGAAGGTGCCCTTATATCATGTCGAACGTAGAGAGACTTCTTAGGGAAAGACCCCTCGCTTCACTCAGGATGACACGGGAGGGTCTGCTCAGGGTGACAGGTAGGATAAAGTTTAAGGTTATAGATATTATGTCGAAAGCGGTGAGTCATCTTGGGAGAAAGACCCCTCACTGCGGTCGGGGTGACATAGGAGACAGTGTTCGGGATTATTATGGAGAGACGTTCGGGGTGACAGGAAGGGCAGAGAGCAGCAGCGCGGCGCCGGCATGCTGGCGGGCGAGAACATCTGTTCTCCAAACCAGCAGGGTCTCGATATGGACTGACACCCTACCTTGATCCGCATAGTCAGGCGGGTCGAGTAGCGCTACGGATCGAAATCACCATCGTCCTTCGACAAGGTTTCGACAAGCTTACCCTGCAATCTCAACGCACCGCCCTCAAGCCCATCTCTAAGGGAATATAGCAACCCTCCTCTCTCACCTCTTTTTTGGTGGAAGAGGGAAAACACGCGCACCTCTGATTAAGGTATTTCCTTCTCAGTATAAGAAACCTTAAAGAAATAGGGCTAGGATGGTGAACTCAGTTAACCTGTCATCCGAACACTTATGGTATAAAAAGGGAGTGCTAAACGCCATCGATGTCCCGCCTGCTTGGAAAACCTTGCGCCTGAACCAGTTGCATGGCTTGATCATGGTGATCGGCGCCCCCGATTCGGGGAAAAGCACCTTCTGCCGTTATCTCTATTCCCAATTACAGGCAAATGGGCACCCATGTGCCTATTTGGATGGCGATCCGGGGCAGGCGTTTCTCGGTCCACCGACAACCCTCAGCTTAGCAATGGGAGATTTGGAACAGCCGACAACAGTCTGGCGGCGTTTTGTCGCCTCCATTTCTCCGCGCGGTAACATGCTTACCATGCTCACTGCGGTCTCCCGCCTGATGCGTAAGGGCTTCCGTCAGAGCGCTGAAGTGATCGTCTATGACACCGATGGGTTGGTCGATCCCCAGCAGGGCGGCATCTATTACAAGTTTGCCTTGATCGAATTGCTGGCGCCTCAGGCGATTTGTTTTCTCTCGCTTGAAAACGAGCTTCAGCCTTTGCTAAACTATTTCCAACGCCAGAATCGCCATACGGTCTATCATTTTCATGCCTCCTCCGCCGTTCAACCCCGCTCCCCCGATGTGCGCCGCCAATACCGTACTGCACAATTCGCCGCCTATTTCTCGTCTGCCCGTCAGATCGAGATCGATTGGCGCGAGCTGCCGATCTGGCCCGCTCCGCGCTTCTTCTCCAACCAACTGCTTGCTCTGACCGACCGGGAGGGCTATTGCTTGAGCCTAGCCATCCTGCTCGACCATCACGTAGAGGCTAAACGGTTACAGTTGTTGACTCCTCTCTCCGGAATCGAGTCTATTGCCGGTATCCACCTGAGCCGTCTGGCCCTTGACCCCCAAACCTTTCAGACTCACCTGTTCACCGCAGACACGGTTAGCAAAGAAGACTAAAATGCCGCTTCCTTCTCGTTTTCTTTCCCTGCTTCTTGCTTTCGTTCTCCTTCAGATCCTATGTAGGCCTTCTCCGGGCGCTTCGCTAGAACAAGTCACAAAGGCTTCTCAGTCTTCTTCTCCCGCAACTCCCGAAAGCACCGCTTATTTGCCTCTCGTTCAGAGAGGTGATTTGCCCACTGCGCCGATCTATATGGCGAATTACGCTTATCCGCAAGACTTCGCTGAGTTAGCCAAACGCGGGATTAATACGATCTTGACCGACTTGTCTTCTGACGGTTCGGATTGGAGTGCCACCTACCAAGCAGCAATCGCTCACAAACTGAAACTGATCCCGCTGATCTGGGGGGATAATCAGACCATTTGGGCTTGGAATGATCGGGCGAAAGAATGGGAGTTGAACGCGGAAAAATATCCTTCCTCCGTTGGTGCTCAGTTCCTCAAATTTCTCAAAGAAAACCCCAAATTTCTCGCCCAAACTTTTGCGATTTATTCTTTTCATGAGCCTCTCTGGGAACCAGACAAAACCGGCTGCGACCGTCTCAAAAAATTCTACCAACAAATTACCGAGCAGGAATTTCCAGATGGAAGCCTTTTGGTCTATGGGGAAGATATTACGATGGGGTGGCCCGACTCAGACGCATGTTTGAGCGGTGTGGTAGATTACGAATCCCACCACATTTACCCCTTTGCCCAGATCGGTGATTTTCGCTATCGCGCCTTTAACCATCAGAACAACGATTATGACCCTCCAACGAACGATCTAGAGTCTGTAATTCAAGCCGAACTAGCCTACATCGATGCTCGTCTTGCCCGTTATGCAGCTTCTCCTCCCGCTGCGACCGGCAGGCGGCCAAAACCGATCCTCTTGATCCAAACCTTTGCTGCCATCGTAGAGGAACCGGGCCTTTGGAACCGCATGCCCGAGGCTTGGGAAATGGAAACTCTGGCATCCAGAATTGTGCTTGAGCGTAAAGATAAGATTGTCGGTTTGGCGTGGTATCCATTCCAGAACCCCTCTTCCAACTATACCCATTGGCTGGCGAGAGACCGTTACGACACCACGGGTGCAGATCGCTGGGAGGTTATTACAAAGGTCGGCGGTCTCTTGCTAGGGAAATAGAGTTTTTAGTTCCTTGCGACCGGCTTCTCTAGCGTCACCAGCTCCACGCCGCAGCGTCTGATCTGGCGGAAATTGCCCCCTTGGCAAACACAGCGCCGCACGGCTTCAATGTTTCGCACCAATGAGCCGGATAAAACGTGAATGCCCAATTCGAATAAGCGTGGCGAGAGCGGTGTGCTGGGCCCCAACAGCATCACTTTAGCATCCGAGCGGCGCAAGCTAAAATCGCGCTCGAAGGTACCGTTGATCAGGGTCGAGGAAGTGATCGCCAAAACATCTGCCTGGGGGATGATTTCCTCTGCCCGATCGGCGGAATAATCGCCAGGGCGTGGTATTAACTCTAAAACCCATAACTGGGCAACGCGGTCACGCAGCCAATCCACAAAAGGGAAATGCCCAATCAAAGCCACTCTCGTCTGCCCCCCTTGGCGGGCGATATACTCTTCGGCGGCTAAAGTGACCTTTTGTAAAGGTTCAAGGAGCAGGGCGTTGATGGTCGCCAAACCGATCGCCACTTCGGTGGGGCTTTGCGAGCGAACCAGTTGGGCTAAATCTTCCGCCTTCCACCGCTGAAGCTCTCCAGCGTGGTTTACCGCAGGTTGCCCGTGCTCATAATCCGAAGGGTGGTGCGTTGCGGCTAAGCCGCAACGCAACCCCTGCGCATGCTCGACAACAACCGCTGTCCAGAAGAGCCCGACATCCACAGAATGGACTTTCCCTGATGGCAATTCTTCGAGGAGAAGATCGAAGAGAATCACGGATTGCTCTTTTCGGTGCTTTTCTGTTCCTCGCCCGATTCTTCCAAATATCCGATCAGCAGCACCAAAAAGCCGGTCAAGTTGGCGACGTCAGCGATGTTGAAAGCATTGGGCAACAAAACGACAAAGATATCGGTCACATAGCCTTGCCACAAGCGGTCGATTAGGTTGCCCGTGAAGCCAGCTAACAAGAACCCAAATGCCCAACGCATATAAGGCTCGGCGGTTGCAATGCGCGGGGAGAAGAACAAAA
>JAOAHK010000159.1 GCA_026415275.1 Anaerolineales bacterium | reverse complement strand
ATTTTGTTTGGGTAATACCCTCCTATTAGTGAAGAACACTATAAGTCATGCTTAGGGCATTGATGTATAATACGCCAAAGCGTGAGAACCCCCTCTTTATTCATAACTAGAAAGCGAGTGTTTAATGAACCCCTCCCCCCAAGAAGAATTGAATCGCATCATCGAATCCGCCCAGCGCTTGGGCGTGGAAATCGATGAAGAAGAAGCCATCCAATGGCTGACGGCAATGGCAGCGGTGCAAAGCGATGAGATCACGGTTGATGCTAAACATGGCGTTTATGGGCATAAAATTAGCCTCTTGGATTTCACCCCCGCAGATTTGGCGCACTTCCGCCAAGTCGGGCAGATTGTCGAAATCCCCGATCAGCCCGGGGTGGTTGAAACCGCGTTGGCGCTTTCTGGTTCGGCGGCTCAGTCCAAGATCCAAACCTACCCAGGCGACTGCGATTTCTTTGAGCGGGTCAACATCAAAGCCCCAACCAAAGCCGAAGCCTGCCACATTTTGGCAGAAACCTTGCGCCACAAAATCCTAAACACTGCCAATGGAGAGACCTATCGTTTTAGCGAAGCCAAGTTGGGCAGTTATCCTTTTGACGGAATGCGGGAGGATAAGCCATTCAAGAAAGGGATGCCCATCTCGTGGGGTTTGGCGGATGTCCAAGCCGGACAGATCCTGGTTAAGGACACAGAGGGCAAATCTGTAGCTTTGACCTGGGACGAAATGGCGCAAGACCCCGGTTGGACCAAGCTGGATTGGATCGTCGCCTTCCCGCCGCGCAAGCAATTGGCAAATGCCAGCAATAACCTCGATGTCACTTGGGAAGCCCCCGACGGGAAAATCATCCCCTTAGATGGACAGCTCGACCCCTATTTTCAGGAAGTCTATCTAGAAGCCGAGTCGATTCCATTGTTTACCAAACTCGCCAAGCATGTCGCTGCCGATGCCATGGATGAGTATTTGGAACAACTGGAAGGGGAAGTCAGGAAATATGTGACCAAGTCGCCTAACTACGGCAAAGCCGCCAAGCGCATGTATAATGTCTTCCGTCTGAAGGGACTGTATAGTGAGGCTGCCTACCTGCGGGAGTTGTTCGATGAGCCGGCGACCATTTTGTACCAGATCAGCGCTTTGGTGCGCACGGTGGACGAAGCCTCTGTTGGCGGCTCGGAGATCGCCCCAGAGACCATTGTGGAACAGTTTGATGAATTGATCTTGGGCGCCATCGATGTATTGGAAGGTGCGCAGGAAAAAGAAATCGTGCGCCGTCTGCTCCGCCTGCGCACGTTGATCAGCGACCCCAACCGCGAACGCGAACAAGAGGTATCAGAAGCGCAAGCGGAATTGATGCGCGAGGTCAACGCCTTTTTCTATGACCGCTTGATGGCTGTGCCAAGTATTCGAGATTACATCGAAGCACTGCAACAGTGAAGCACATCGCCCGCTCTACGCTGATCGTTGCTGTTTTCTTTGGACTGGAAAAAGTTTTAGGCTTTGCCCGCCATTTTCTGGTGGCGCGCCAGTTTGGGCTCTCCCCCGAACTGGATGCCTACAACGCCGCCAACAATTTACCCGACCTACTGTTCATGCTCATCTCGGGCGGCGCGCTGGCGATGGCCTTTATCCCCGTCCTGACCGAGACTCGCCAAAAAGAGGGACAAGCTGCGACCTGGCGGGTTTTCTCCTATGTGCTGAATTTGCTCTTTTTGGTTACCGCTTCGCTTTCTCTGTTGATCGCTCTGTTTGCCGGGCAACTGGTGCGCTCCCAGGTGGGAATTGTGCCTGGCTTCTCGGCTGAACAGCAAGATGTAGTCGTAGATTTGATGCGCCTGAACTTAATCGGCACGTTGTTGCTCTCTCTGGGTGGGTTGGCGGTTGCTGGGCTGCAATCCAATCAGCATTTTTGGCTGCCGGCGGTTGCTCTCAGCCTATACGATTTAGGTGGCTTGGTTGGAGTAGTTTTTCTGGCGCCGCAGAACGGTTACAATATTTTGGGGTCTTCCCTGCCAACGCTAGGCTGGGGGGTTTATGGCTTGGTCTCTGGCACGATTCTGGGTGCCTTGCTCTATCTGCTCATCCAGATTCCGGGCTTGATCCGTTACCGCTTCCGTTGGAGTTGGGGCTTAGGGTTACGGGACGTCAGGGTGCTGCAAAGCCTGAGTCTGATGGCGCCACGGGTGCTGACCATGCTGTTCATCCAATTGACCTTTATCGCCCAGGATAATCTTGCCTCGCGCCTCACCCCCGGTTCGATCACTGCGTTGGCTTATGGCTGGCTCTTCTTTCAGGTGCCGGAGACCTTGATCGGCACGGCGCTGGGGACGGTTTTGCTTCCTACCCTTGCCGAACAAACCGCCGTTCAAGATCATCAAGCCTTCCAGCAGACGCTCGAAAAGAGCCTGAAGGTGATTTTCGCCATCACCCTCCCGCTCACGACCTTGCTGATTATTGTGATCCGCCCGGCAGTGGGTATCTTCAACTTCGGCAGTGATGGTGAAAACATCGTTGTCTGGACAGCGCGCGTATATTTATTGGGGTTGCTAGGACACTCTTTGCTTGAAGTGGCGGTGCGCGCCTTTTATGCCCAGCAAGACGCCCGCACTCCTCTGATCAGCGCCGCGCTGACCTGCTTAGCTTTTATTTTGCTGGGGGTTCTCTTCTATCGTCCGTTGGGAGCGGCGGGCATTGCGCTTGCGAATGTGTTAGCGTTCAGCGCTCAGGCTTTTTTCCTGTGGAGGTTGTTGCGCCGCCAGCGGCAATCTGGCTGGCTGGTAGGCAACACGCTGAGGCGTGCCCTGGTTGCCGCAGCATTCTGCGCAGCCATACCGGGGTTGATCTTTACGTTTGGGCAGGCCACCCTCCCTTTAGCTGTTCTGGCAGGAGTGGTGGGGTTATCCTTTTTGATTATTTTAGCTTTACCAGAAATCAAAATCTTATTGCGGTTATAGATTTGAGTGGATATTACAGGGTTGTATAGTTATGGGAAAGCTGATCGCGATAGTCCTTTCTACATCTAAGAAACTTCCTCCTATCGGATTTGGATTGGTTCTCTTCTTTTTATCTTTGTCCCTGTTAGGAAATGCCAAACAAATCGGAGCTGCCCAATTCGAGTTCGAAACCTGGCGCAACAAAACGGACGATTGGGTTTGGCAAACGGCGCAAGGGGGACAGACCGAGTTTCTGATTTTCTTGAGAGAACAGGCTGACTTGAGCGGAGCAGAAACCCTGCCGACCAAGACTGAAAAAGGTTGGTATGTCTATCAACAATTGACCGCAGTCGCCCAGCGCAGCCAAGCTCCATTGTTAGAGCAGTTGCGCCAGAGAGGAGTTCAATATCGCTCCTTCTGGGTGGCAAATATGATTTGGGTGCGCGGTGACTTGAACGATGTCATTGCCCTATCGCGGCGGCGGGAAGTGGCGCGCATCGCCGCCAACCCGGCTGTTCGCTTGGACTTGCCTCCGATTGCAGAAGGATCGACTCCGCAGAGTGCCGATTTGATCGAATGGAATATCCAAAAAGTAAACGCCGACGATGTTTGGGCACTCGGTTACGCCGGGCAAGGAGCGGTGATCGGCGGGCAGGATACGGGGTACGATTGGCAGCACCCAGCGCTCAAAAACGCTTATCGTGGTTGGGATGGCAGCCAAGCCAATCATGATTACAACTGGCATGATGCCATTCACGAGCCAATTTCTTCCCTCACCCCCGGCCCCTCTCCCCTAGGGAGAGGGGGG
>JAOAHK010000158.1 GCA_026415275.1 Anaerolineales bacterium | reverse complement strand
GGCTAGGGTGTTGCTGTGGGTAATGGAATTACGATAGGCGTGCCTGTACCCGTTGCGGTGGGTGTAGGGCTAATGGGCAGGGTAGCCGTCGCAGTGGGGGTGTTTGGCGGCACAGTAGTTGCGGTCGCAGTTGGAGTCGGCGTTTTGGTCGGTGCAACCCCACCACTGCGAATCGAGGGCACAAACCAAAACGCATTAGGATTGCCCTCCTTGGCATTGTTAGTCACAGTCAAGATAAGTTTCACTTGTTTATCAGCTAAGGAGCTAAGATCTACATCTACAATGGTCGTATTTCCGTCAAAAACTTCGTTCCACTCTCCAAGGGTTTGTACTTTGTTACCAGGGATCTGATATTGTAGGGTAAAAGTCACCTTACAACCTGAACTTTGGTCGAGGCAGCCGATTTCGGCGATAAAGTGGTCTCCGTTTTTGACCTTAAAGGCAGGATAAACACCCTGAATCCAACTGCCCTTGCCTTTCGGGGGACGCGTCCACAAGGTCGGTTCATTCTCTTGCCGATTGCCTTCTAATTTAGGTTTGCCCAAGAAGATAACGAAGCCATTGGCGCTCTTGCTGTTTCCCGGACAAGGTAAATTCCCAGCGTTGCTCTTCCAATTGGCTAAGCACATCGCTGTGGCGAGATCATAGCGATAATCAGCAATCGGTTTGAGGACAGTAATTTTGACCGAAAGGGCAGCTTTTCCTCCTGACCCAACTCCGAAGAGTTTATCTTCTTCGTTAGCTAACATAAAATAGCTTTGATACTCCCCTGCTTTGCCTGGGGTTGTCAGTTCGACCGCAATATCTACAACTTCGCCGGGTGAGACACGCCCATCAAAAGGATAGACTTTCCGAACACCTAGATCGGTGCCATCCACAAAGCGCAAGGCATAGTTTTTTGTCCAGGCACAGGCGCCAATATTTTTCACTCGCCAAATTTTGGTAAACGTGCTTTCGGTTGGCAGGATCGTGCCATCTGCCACCGTAATATCCCCAACAAATTGCGCAAGATCACAGGGAATGTTGGGTGGTGCTGCTGTTGGTGGCGGAGGGGGAGCTACTGTAGTCACAATTGGGGGGATGGGCGTGGGGCTCGGCAACGGGGTGAAGGTGGCAATTTGTGGCGTTGGAAACATCGGCGTTGGCGTTGTCGCTGGGGGTTGCGCCATTTGGGTCAGCAAGGCAACCGCAGTCTGCCCCGCCAGTTGGGTGACCATGGCTTGAACGGTGGAAGCGGCCTGAGTATAGATTGCATAAGGGTCTTCAGTCACCATCGGTCGACTGGGAACGCGACAAGCTAGCGCACTCAAGGCAATGACCAGACATAAGAAGGGAAACTTTAGGTTCTTCATCGTCTCATCCTCTAAGTAACTAATCCAATAACCAATAGGCAATCTCTTGTACGAAAACCTTGAAGGGATCGGACTCGGCGGCAGCGATGAACAAGCCAAACCGTCCTTTGAGATAGGTTCTATCGCGCAGCTCAGTTAGCACAATGTTATTAGCATACAATTTTAGGGTTGAGCCGCTTGCCCAAATTCCAAGGCGGTTGGTTTGATTCGGACCACTTAGGATAGCAGGGGATACAGTCCATTCCTGCAAAGGGTTGTAGTTACGCCCATCCCATTTATAGATGCGATAACGTCCCTCGCATGAGAAACCGTAAACATAACCGGCATTCGGGTTGGGTGCTCGAAAGAGTAAGCCATAACGATCCTTTCCACTACATTGTTCACCCGTGCGAAACTCGACTTCCATGTAGAAATTTTGGATGGCAGCATGGGTGGCTAAACCCCATTCTTCACCACCACCCGGCGACGCCTCCATGATCAAAGCTCCATCTTTGACTTTAAATTCGGTATAAGGGGTTTCTAACAGAAACCAATTGTTGGCGTTCTTGAACGGATCTCGCCAAGTCGGCGCGCCTAGATTCAAGTCGCTGACCGTCTCCGAGACGACAATGCGCACCCAAAAGGGCTTATCTGCCTTTTCGCCAATGCCAAAACGACCGCCATCAGCGCTTCTTAACATCCATTGCCCCTGATATTGACCGCTTTCGTTTGGGGCTGTCATCTCAACTGAAAGATCGACGGTCTCGTTGGGTTTGACATAACTTGTCAGAGGGACTTCTAGAGCCGCTTCTAGGCGGTCCCCGTCAACAAAGATCAGCGCATATTGGGGCGACCAAGTGCAATCCCCGCTGTTTCGCAGCCGCCAGGTCTTGGTGAAACGCTCACCGGGTTTGAGCGTGGTGTTATCCGGAACACTCACATCTTTGACAAATTCAGCTTGATCGCGGCAAAGGTCACCGCGTGGAGTAGGCGGCAATGTTGCAGTGGAGGTCGCTTGCGGTTGACTCGGTATCGTTGGTGAAGGGGCTGGTAAGACGGTGGCTGTAGGAGGAGCTAAGGTGCCCGCTATCTGAGTCATCAACAAGATTTGCACTGCTTCAGATGTCATTGTCGGCGCTAGATGCTGAGGAGCCGGTGTTTCTTTTTGCAAGCTGGGCAAATTACAACCAGCCAAGATAAGTAAGCAAAGGCTGGCGACCAGTCGGATTATCCCTTGATTTTGCCATTTCATCTTCTCTCTCCTTAACCGAAACGAAAGATTGTTTCGTTGCGGCGTTTGATCCGTCCTTTTCCTAAAATGTATTATAACTTGGCAGCCATTACCCGTTATAAAGGCCCAGCTAAGCCAAATAATCGTCTTTAGAGAACACACCTGCTCTAGACAACAAGGATAAAAACGAGGATTCCTCGATCTCATTGCTAATCTGAACAAATCTTATGACTTTCTAGGTGTTAACGAAGAAATAACCAATTTTGTTCCTTGTAACCCTAAGCATCTTAGACTTAAGATGCTCCTACCATGTATCGCCAGCCGACCGGGGCTCGGGTGTACAACCAGCGTAGCGATAAGCATGGCTCCGTCATTTCCGTTCCTCAAAAGGGCTTTATAATAACGACATCTTAGAAGTCGATTATTATGAAGGTTAAGATTGTCTTATGAATACAGCCTTGCTGATCGGAGCAGCAATTTTATTGCTGCTAAGCGTACTGGTTAGCAAGGTCTCTGACCGCTTTGGAATTCCAGTTTTATTGCTCTTTTTAGGTCTAGGTATGCTAGCTGGTTCGGAGGGGGTTGGCAGAATTTATTTCGATGACCCTGCCCTTGCTCAATTTATCGGTGCGATCGCTCTCGTACTCATCTTATTCTCTGGGGGACTAGATACCAAGTGGAAATCGGTGCGATCAGTGCTCCTTGAGGGAATTCTATTATCCACTTTTGGAGTGTTGATCACTGCCCTTGTAGTCGGTTTTTTCATCAGCCATCTACTCGATTTTTCTATTTTGGAAAGTTTGCTATTGGGAGCGATCATCTCCTCAACGGATGCTGCGGCTGTTTTTGCTGTCTTACGTTCGAAGGGAATCAATTTGAAGGGAAAACTAATCCCTCTTCTGGAGCTTGAATCGGGCAGCAATGACCCGATGGCGATCTTTTTGACGGTAGGGATGGTTCACCTAATCACCCAACCGCAATCCTCCGCACTGCAATTGGTGACTCTGTTCCTGACCCAAATGACGCTCGGCGCAGCGATCGGTTTAGGAATGGGGCGTTTGTTGATTCCGTTGATCAATCGCATCAGGTTGGGATATGACGGTTTGTATCCGGTCTTAACCTTAGCTTGGGCATTTCTGACCTTTGGAATCACGGATCGTTTAGGGGGCAATGGTTTTTTAGCCGTCTATCTGTGCGGTATAGTCTCGGGAAACCATGATTTTATCCATAAACGACAACTTTTGCGCTTTCATGATGGTTTAGCTTGGTTAATGCAGATCACCATGTTCATCACGTTGGGTTTGCTGGTTTTTCCCTCTCACTTAGTGCCTGTAGCGGGAAGCGGGTTATTAATCGCCGCACTCCTCATGTTGATCGCTCGTCCAATCAGTGTATTTACCTGCTTGGCAATGAGCCCCGTTCCATGGCGGGAGAAAGCCTTTTTGTCATGGGTTGGGTTACGTGGTGCAGTCCCCATCATACTCGCTACCTTTCCTATGCTTGGCGGGGTCTCAAACGCCGAAACAATCTTCAACGTTGTCTTCTTTGTCGTTCTAACTTCAGTTTTGTTTCAGGGAACAAGCATTCCTCTTGTTGCTCGCTGGCTCAAAGTCAACGCTCCCCTTGTCACCATGCGCATGTATCCAATTCAAATAACCCCGATGGCTGGCTTGAAAGGCGAGCTGAAAGAATTGTATGTTCCCCCACATACACCGGCAGTGGGGAAATCCATCGTTGAAATGGGTTTACCGGATGATTTTTTGGTCATCTTGGTGGCGCGGGGCAATGAATTCATTGTGCCAAGTGGGAGCACTATTCTACAAGCAGAGGATATTCTGTTAACACTTTCAGAAAATCAATCCTTTGTGGCTATCCAACAAAAATATCATTTAGACGACCAATTGCCCACCCAATGAAAAATTCACGATTGAAATAGGCTCAAAAAATGAGTATTGGGGTATACGGACACATACAGCGTTTGGTAAGATCGTCAGGAAAGCTGTTCATGCTTGAGGATCGGAGCATTTCCCGAATTAAGAAAAAAATCATTTGCGAAATCACCCCAAATTAACACTTTGTGAAATTTGACACCATACCTACTCTGTGATACACTTACCGCTCAGGTCAACAATTTACTTCCCAAAGCCAAAGGACTCCTGAGATGAGCGATTATCTGCCCTTAGCTGTATTATTAATCCTGTCCACTTTGGTTGCTGCCATCGCCATTGCGCTCGGACACCTCTTTGGTCCCCGCCGCCCGACGGAAAGAAAATCCCTACCCTACGAGTCGGGGATGACCCCCTTCGGTCCCGGCACGCGGCGCATGCCGGTGCGCTTCTATCTGGTGGCAGTTCTGTTCATTTTGTTCGATATTGAGGTGGTCTTCTTTGTACCATGGGCAGTGGTTTTTCGCAAACTGGGGTTGTTTGGCTTTGTGGAGATGCTCATTTTTGCCGGTATTTTAGAGATTGCCTTTGTGTACGCGTGGAAGAAAGGAGCATTAGAATGGGAGTAGAACAAAAGCTTGGCAACATGGGGATTGTCACTGCCAAATTGGAAGATGTGGTCAATTGGGCGCGCACCAAAGCCATGTGGCCGATGCTTTTCGGCTTGGCTTGTTGCGCGATCGAAATGATGGCTGCCCAAGCAGCCAATTTTGACATGAGCCGTTTTGGGATGGAGTTGATGCGCGCCAGCCCGCGCCAATCGGACTTGATGATCGTTGCCGGGCGGGTGAGCCGCAAGATGGCGCCCGTCTTGCGCCGCTTATATGACCAAATGCCCGATCCCAAATGGGTGATCGCTATGGGAGATTGCTCCTCTTGCGGTGGAGTGTTCAACAATTACGCCATCGTTCCCGGTGTGGATGAAGTGGTGCCGGTAGATGTCTACGTCGCCGGCTGTCCGCCCCGCCCCGAAGGCTTGATCCACGGCATCCTCACCCTGCACGAAAAAGTGCGCAACCAGAAACTGCGCGATTGGGCATAGATGAGGGGCAACGCTATGGGTGAGCATTTGGAGAAAACCGTTCAAGCCTTGGTTGATCGTTTTGGCGCCACCACCAGCGAGTTTCGCGACGAGGTGAGCGTCTTCCTGCAGCCCGACCAAATTGTTGCTGCCTGCACGATGTTGCGCGATGAGTTCGACTTCGAGATGTTGGAAGACGAGACGGCGGTGGACTACTGGCCTGAAGAGACGCCGCGTTTTCACGTCGTCTATCATCTGTATTCCTACAAGCACAACGAGCGGATTTGCCTGCGTGTGCCGTTGAACGGCAACAACCCTTCCTTGCCCACCATCGAAGGCGTCTATCCCAACGCCAATTGGTACGAACGCGAAGTCTATGATATGTTTGGGATCAACTATGAGGGCCATTCCGACCTGCGGCGCATCCTGATGCCGCACGATTGGGAAGGGTATCCCTTGCGCAAGGATTATCCGCTGGGACATGAAGAAATCATGTTCACCTTCAACTTCGACGAGATCAACTCCCGCAAACGGTATGCCACAGAATAAATAGAACGGTAGGAATTTGCAATGCCTGAGATCAACACCCATATCGATGAAAGTATGCTCGATGGCATTACCCGCCTAGTGACGGAAGATGCCATCGAGGGCAAAACAATGCTGCTCAACATGGGCCCGCAGCACCCCAGCACGCATGGCGTGCTGCGTCTTGTGGTGGAGCTAGACGGCGAGACCGTCGTCAATGTGGACGCCGATCTGGGCTATCTGCACAGTGGCTTTGAGAAGACGGGCGAAAACAAACGCTATAAAGACTTCGTCTATTATAC
>JAOAHK010000157.1 GCA_026415275.1 Anaerolineales bacterium | reverse complement strand
TTACAAAGGGTGTACCGCAAGCTCTGCTTGGCTATAGACCGAGCGGGGCTCGGTGCTACAAGATGGTTTCAGGGATTGTTGGTGTTCTCCAGTTGAAATTGCAATATGATTTGCGCAATTAGACAGACACACAGAAAATTCGGAAATATTTACGCGATTTTTACGTCAAAACATCTCAAGAAATGCTCGTGTTGACGATAACGGAGATAGAACAAATCACTGAGATGAAACCAAGCTAGAGGAATGGATTAAGGAGGCGCAGATAAGGTCAGGATCAATAACAAAACCCTTCTTTCCCTGAAAACCGTCCAGAGAGCTTGGGCAACTTTCTGAGGCGGCAACCGAAAGCCCAAATCCCAATCAACCCATTTGGGGGACGGATCCCCCAACAAAATTCTAAACAAGGAGGTTTAAAATGGCTACTGTAGACGTCACCCGTGTAGCGGGTAACATTGGGGCACTAAACGCCCTCTATTCACTGCAAAACATCAACGCGCAATTGGCAATCCACCAGACTCGGCTGGCATCCGGCAAACGTTTGAATGAGGCGTCCGACGATCCGGCGGGCATGTCCATCGCCACCAGCTTTGATGTGCGCCGCCAAGGTCTAAAGACTGCGCTTAGCGCTATCGGTGATGCCAAGAACTTGATGTCCACCATGGAAGGCGGTTTGCGCAAGGTTCAAGAGATTCTCGTCAAAATGCGCAACAAGGCAATGGAGGCTCAAGGCGATACTATTGGTGCAAATGAGCGAGCTGCGATTCGTTCTCAATTGCTTGCCTTCCGCAATGAAATCAACGACATTGTTCGCCAAACCCAGTGGAACAATAACTATCTGCTTGTTGGTAGCGGCGGTTCTGGCAGCACGGCGGCGCTCAATTTCTTGACCGGCCCAGAGTCAACCGGAGGTACTAGCCAGTTCTCGTTTGTGGCGGACACTACTTCAGGAATTGCCGCCAATCAAGGGTTCTATGCGGACACTTCCGCATTAGGCGCCACTGGGCTAGGGCTGGCCGACTCCAAATTGGTGGTCGACACGACAGCCAATGCCCAAACTGCAATGCAGAATATCGAAGCTGCACTCAATGTAGTCAAAGCTGGCATTAGCCAAGTGGGTGCCTTCACCGCCCGATTGACCTTCAAAGAAGAAGCCCTTGCTGTACAATACACCAACACCGAATCGGCATATAACCGTATCATGAACGCCAACATGGCTGAAGAGCAAGTCGAAGCGAGCAAGTTCCTGATCTTGCAGCAAACGGCTACCGCCATGCTCGCTCAGGCGAATGTCGCCCCCCAATTCTTGCTCTCCCTGTTTCGATAACATGGAGCTGATCCTCTAAGCTTGTCACGGGTACCGGTAACGGGGACTGCCTTGCGCAGTCCCCGCTGATCCGTAGAAAGTAGGGATAGAGAGTATGGCTAGCGTAAATCAACTCGACAGCTACTTCGTCAACCTAATCAACAACCTGATGACCATCGAGCGCCAGCCGTTGACCCGCCTCGAAGAGCAACGCAGCAAGCTCAATGTGACGGTTGGTGTATATCAGGATGCGCGCAGCAAGCTGCTCGAGTTGCAAAACGCAGTTTATGCCTTACGCAGCGGTAACTACACATCTGCATTAACAGAAAGTCGCAACGTTTCCATTTCGGACCGCTCCAGTGGCAGCACGGTGTTAACCGCTTCTGCCAGCAGCAGCGCGGTTGTGGGAATATATCAGGTCACTGATATCGTCTTGGCGAAAGCCCATCGCGTGCGCTCCGATGCGGTAACCACTATCGACCAAGCGCTTGGCTATAGCACAGGAGAGGGGTACATCGTTCTTGGCGGAGCACTCAATCGTTCCGCAACGCTTAGTCAAAACCTTTCCAATACAGTGATTGCCGTGAGCACATCTGAAGTCGACAGCGGCAAAAAGGAGCTTGGCCGAGGTACCTACTCTATCGAAGTGCGCAATGATGCCACAGCCGGTTGGCAGTTTCGTTTGGTCGACTCCGCCGGGAAAGCGGTTGCTATTCGCAATGGCACGAGCGAGATCGAGACAACCAGCGACTGGCAGACGATTCCAAGTGGCGGCGGTAACTTTGACACCGGGCGGGGTTTGGTCATCCAATTTGGCGATGGCAGTGGCTATCAGGCAGGCAGTGCAGTCGTAAGCTTTACCAGCCAGGGGGCGCGCATTACCGTCTCCGCAAGCGATAGCTTGCTGGATATCGTTTCGAAGATCAACGCTGCCGCCTACGCTGAAAATGATGGTGTGGTCGCTAGCATCATAGACAAGCAACTGGTGCTCTCCGCAGCCAGCACGGGCACTGCCTATGCACTCAGCGCAGGCAACGTGATTGATAACGGAGCAGGTGGTACAAGTGGTGTTTTGCATCAGTTGGGATTGCTTGCAGAAGGAAGCACTGCCTTCAAGCACGCTGCGATTCAGGAGGCTACCAACGCTAGTTTCAAGGTAAATGGCTTAATGGTCACGCGCAGCAAAAACAGTGGCTTAACTGATGTGATTGCTGGCGTTACCCTGAACCTCGCTGGAGATGCCGAAGGCAAATATGCGACTTTGAACGTAATAAAAGACCTCAGTTTGGCAAAGACTGCAATAAGCACCTTTATCGAAAAATTCAACACCGTAGTCTCATATCTCGAACAGAAAACCAGTGTGACAAGCGTTGATAGCCGCACCTATACTCGCGGTGCGCTGGCTGACGATATGGCTTTTTCTGAACTGCGCTTGCGCCTTTTCTCCCTGTTCATGAATGCCTATTCGAACAGCAGTGCGTATTCTCGTTTGAGGGATATTGGTTTGGGCTTGGATGACAATCTGCGGGCATCGATTACCGACTCCACCAAACTGGAGCAGGCACTGACGAATGATCTTGAGGGTGTGCAAACGTTCCTAGATAAGGTGATGCAGACATTTGATGTTGAGTTAGGTCGCTTTACGGGCACACGCAGCACAACTAGCTACGTGACGGAAGCAGTCTCTTTATTGAACAGCCAAATGACCGATCTCAATGCCGACATTACCCGCATGAACACCTATCTTAGCGAACGGGAACAATATCTGTATGATCAATATGCCCAAATTCAAGCTCAACTGGTAAGCCTGACCTATATGCGCCAAATGTGGGCGAGTATCTACGGTACGGTGAATCGTTTAGGTTGAGGATGGAGCGAAGAATGGAGCAGGATGTCTCGAACATGGAAGTTCGGGAAGTGAGACTGGAGGGAACCTATGTCGGATAAGATAGACACCCAAATCAGTCATGTAGGAAGCGCCCTGCCGGTCACTCTGGGGCGGGTGGATCCAGCCCAGACGGCGCAGGTGGCTGCAGCCAAGACCGAGAAGGTTGAAAGCTCCAGCGCCCCCCAGAATGAGCGAGGCTCCAAGGATGCGGCTGGGATCAAGATCAATGGCAAAGGAACACGACCGTTAGGGGACGTGACCTTAAGATTTGAAATCGATAGCCAAACGCATGATGTGACGATCCTCATTCTGGATAAAGCCTCTCGGCAGGTGGTGCGTACGATCCCACCTGAAGAAATGGCTCGGATGGACCCTGGCGAACTTTTGCAATTGTTTGCCTAAAAGTTTTATCCATTTTTTACGGGAGAAAACTTTAGTTTTTGGCAAAGCTACCGAAATAAGAAGTGTAGACGGGAAGACAATTGCAAAGAAAGGACAGCAAAAGTGGTAAATAACGGATACGGAACTCAACAATATCGACAACAAGACGTCATGGGAGCAAGCCCTATTCATCTTGTCGTCATGGCGTACGATGTGGCGATCTCTTCGTGCGAAAAGCAGGATTTTACTCGAGCGACTAAGGCAATCACCATTCTGCGCGATGCCTTGAACTTCGATTACGCCGAAGCGGCCGTCGGTCTGTTCCGTTTATACCAATGGTGCCTAGATTGCATTCGCCAAGGGGACTACAACGCTGCTTTGCAGACCCTGCGCGAGCTCCGTGAAGCATGGGCAACCGTTGAGAAACGCTATATGCCCCTAAACCCTCCACCAGCTTACGCTCCAGCGACAGTCGCCGGTCAGTCGGTTTGAACCTAGAATGACCTTTCTCGGTGTCCTCACGGACTATTAACTCCGTGAGGACGCCTTTCCCAAAGATTCACGCATTTTTTATTTCCCCTTCATAAAGCTTTTACTGCACAATTTCCTTGCCTATGCTAGGATGTAGGCAGTCAATGATTCAGGGAAAGAAGGGTTGTTGCGATGAGTTTTTGGGATAGTTTGCGCATTGCATCCTCTGCGCTAAGCGCACAGCGCTTGCGCTTAGATATTATCTCTAACAATATTGCCAACGCAGAAACGACAAGGACAGAAAACGGCACTCCCTACCAACGCCAAGACGTAGTTTTTTCGCCACAAGGTACTTCTCCCTTTGTGCCTCGCTTTTTGAATGTCTTGAGGAGCTTTCGTGGCGGGTCGACCACTTTGCCGGCCACCGATGTTGCTGGAGTGCGCGTCAATTCAATTATTACCGATACCAATCCAGGCCCGCGCATCTATGACCCGACACATCCAGACGCAGATGAGGAGGGCTATGTCACTTATCCCAATGTCAATTTAGTGGTGGAGATGACCAATATGCTTTCTGCAACCCGTTCCTATGAAGCTGGCTTAGCGATTGTGGAGGCGGCTAAACGAATGGCGCAAAAGGCGTTAGAGATCGGACGCTAAGCAATTAGCAAGTACTCGGGATAGGAGTGATGAAGATGGAATTAAACCCCATTCAAAACACCACCATTCAAGGGCTTCAAACAACACGAACAAACGCAAAGCCCCAAAATGTGATGCAAGAAGTCGGTCAAACCTTTCAGGAAGCGCTCAATGCTCTCAGCCAAAGCCAACAGAATAGCGATGAGTTGATGCAAAAGTTGGCACTCGGAGAGGATGTGGAGTTACATCAGGTGATGATCGCCGCAGAACAAACAGATGTCAATTTCCGCGTGGCAGTAGCGATCCGCGATAAATTGGTCGAGGCTTATCGCGAGATGATGCGCATGGCAGTATAGTGGTCATTCTTAACTTGGAGAGTATCTGCTGATGATCCCGCAACTTGTAGGACAATTCAATCGCTTTTGGAGCCAGCAAACGGGAACCCAACGGCTGGTTTTTATTTTCATTGTTGCTCTAGCTGTTGTTCTGATTCCTTTGTTCTTCGTGTGGGCATCTACGCCATCTTATGAAGTCGCTTTTAGCGGCTTAACTGAAGAAGATGCTGGTCAGATTGTCGAGCAATTAAGCACAAATAATATTCCCTATAAACTGCGCGGGGTGGGGACGATTTTAGTCCCCTCCAATCAAGTTTATGAAGTGCGCCTAATGATGGCCCGCCAAGGCTTGCCGCGCAGCGGCAGTGTTGGGTTTGAAATATTTTCTGGCAACACCTTGGGAATGACCGAATTCTCGCAGCGGGTTAATTATCAACAAGCAATTGAAGGAGAGCTAGAGCGCACAATTGGCAGCCTCAACGCTGTTCAAGCTGTCCGAGTTCATATTGTCATCCCAGAGAAAACGTTGCTTTCCAGCGAGCAAAGCCCAGCGACCGCTTCGGTTACGATTATGGAAAAGCCGGGAATGAGCTTGGATGCCGCCCAGGTGCGAGCAATTACCCATTTAGTTGCAAGTAGCGTTGAGGGATTGCGTCCGGAGAATGTGGTTGTTGTTGATGTCCATGGCAATATGCTAGCTTCGGGCGAAGGAGCAGAAAGCGGCTCTCTCACGGCGCAGACAGACTCTCGTCGCAGCGCTGAAACAGCGGCTGCCAGTCAACTTGAGCAGAAGGTGCAGGGAATTCTTGATAAAGCCCTTGGCCCGAACAAATCGGTTGTGCAAGCCAGTGTAATTCTAGATTGGACACAGCGGGAGACAACCCGTCAAACTTTTGACCCAAACCAAAGCGTTGTCCGCAGTGAGCAAAACATTCAGGAAGTCTATACCACGACAAATGGATCGATCGAAGGGGTGCCAGGGGCAACGACAAACCTACCTCCGGGCGGTGAAGCATCATTGACCGGCGGTGGTGGTGTTGCCTATAACCGCACCGAGTCGGTGGTTAACTATGAAGTTACCCAAGTCCAAACACATGAAGTTGAAGTGCCTGGTGAGATTCAACGGATCTCCCTCTCTGTTTTAGTTGATGGCATCACAGATACACAAAAGTTGGAAGCTTTGCAATCGGTGATTGCAGCCGCTGCGGGCATTGACGAACAACGCGGCGACACGATCGCTGTTGAAGCGCTGGCTTTCGACCGTACGTATGTAGAGAACCAAATTGCAGAGATGCAAGCTGCGGAACGGCAGAACCTGTACTTTCGGATTGGAGAGATTGCTGCTGTAGTCATTCTCTTGGCTCTA
>JAOAHK010000156.1 GCA_026415275.1 Anaerolineales bacterium | reverse complement strand
GCATCCCGGCTGCTTGTAAAGCTTCATAAGTGAGTTTATAAATGCCATCTTCAGTGATCGTGATTTTATACCGCTCACCTGTGTTGTCTTCGCTGAGCAGTTGCATAGGCAAGTCGCCTTGCGTCTCGAAAGCTCGATACCGCTTAGCTTCCTGATAATTGAGCAAGCTCTGTTGATAGATCTGCTCAAAGGGATTGTCTTGTTCCGCCAAGGCTGCTGAAGATTCTACAAGTGGTTCGCCAGCCGGATATTGAAATTCCACCACAAAACGTACCATCGTGATCACTTCAAGCTTCCCGGTCGAGGGAGAATATTGAAATGGATAAACGCGTATCGGTAAGATGCGTTGACTGCGCAGTTTGGCTGGCTCCCCAAATTCGACAAACATGCCCGGATACGGGTTCATGCGATCATAGGTCTCTTCATCAGGTTGGTAACGAATCGTCCCCGCAGTTAGGTCTTCATCTCCAACAACATAAACTGGCGCGGGTTCGATCCGATATTGACCGTTTATGGGCTTTGTCTGAATCGCCTCAATCCGCAAGATGAACTCTGCGTTGAGAGGTACACCGATCGAAGTAGCAACCAACGGCAGGTTCGGTTTTCCAGGATCCCCGATATTTGAAGCATCTTTTAGGAGAATGCGGTCATAGATCTCGCCATCCAGCTCAATTTTCTCGAAAGTATACTCTCCTAGATAATATTCGACGGTTACTCCCATCTCATCAGCTCGCACAAGTTGAAACCCCTTCTTGTCCTGGGGTTCCGTTTGGGCAAGGGTGCCCATTGGCAGCCAACCGAGCAAAAGGCTAAAGATCAAAATCCAGTGCATCGTCAATTTTCTGATCATTGATTATCCTTTTTGTGAATGACAAAACCTCATACTATCCTCATCACCTTTTATGATTAGGTAAACTCTATGAATTCATTTTAGACTATTCTTGTCCTAATGTAAATAGCACTTTTCTACCATTCAGAACTTTTGTCGATGCACCTTACTTACTGTAACGCCTGGCTCCGTCTAGCACAGCCTCGATTTCAACTACAGATAGGACTTACTCCGACAACAAAACTGACCAGTACGAATCGTCCGGCAACAAGTGCAAGCGGTAATAAGGAATAGCACTCAGAATTTGCTGACACCGTTGGAGAAATTCCTTCAAGTAATAGGGTTCAACGGTTAGAATGGGCACACAGGCAACCATCTCAGCAAGAGCCTGTGCTTGCGGTGTTGGCTCCAAGTAAACCCGTCTATCCTTGACCAAGTAGAGCACTTTTTCAATTGGTGCGCAACCCGGTCGCGGTCGATTCTGGGTTGGGTTATAAAAGGGCGTTGCCGCAGCATACCAGTGCCCTTCAAAAGGATACAAGACCAATAAATCATCATTAAGCACTGAACCAGCAGGAGAATTGCGCGCTGTTGTCGTTTTGCCGGCACCAGAATGTCCTAAAAATAAGTAGGCTTTGCCATCTCGCTCTACACCCGCTGCATGGATCATGAGTCCTCCCAGATCAAACGCAGCTAAACCGCCAACGATGCGCAAAAAGTAATCAACACCAACAAGGGGATTCTTAACCTTTTGGACAAGGAAAGCGCTTTTAGTTTGCCAATCGACAACTCCCTGATAGCCATCTTGCTCAAATTCAATGCGGTTTGGGGAAACCTTAGGCACTAAGGGAATCTCAGCGTCACCTTCTAACACAGAGACATGAACGGTGATCACCGGAGCCTGATCGGTCAGAAAACTTCGATAAAACGTTGCCAATCGTTTCGTGAAGAGTTGATCATCGATTAGGATGCCGATCGAGAAGAGGCCAAAGCTGACGCTGAGAAGATTTTGACTCATGTGTCTCCTGTATCAAGCTCCTTGTTCTGTTGTGTCTTCTGCCAAATTCCGAGAACCAACCCCAACAGTGCAATTCCCCCTCCAGCCACCATTTCAATCTGACCTTGTGGCGCAGCTTGTACGGAAATAGGTTCGTGCTTGGTAGATTTCCCTTGCAAATCGAGGTCTTCCAATTGGTAAAAATAAACCCGATTTGGCACAACATTTGCATCCACAAATCGATACGAACCTCCTTTGAGTGGTTCATTCGAAGACGGTATGAGTGCATCGTTAATCTTTAGGAAGGGTCCTTGAGGGTCTTCCGCGCGATAGAGATTGAAACCTACGGTATCAATTTCGGTTGCTGTTTGCCACTCGATCACGACCTGTGGAGTTCGATAGAGAAATATTCCATATCCGAATAATCCACCCCCCCCGAAGGCGACGATGAAATACATTATCCAATTTATCCTAAGTGCCGACATAAAACGATTATATCGTAACTCATGATAAAATCTTCATAATCCAATGAAAGTTCGTATTCTTACAGCTTTGATCGTTCCGATTCTGCTCGTATTTTGGATTTTTGTCTTTCCCCAATCGAGTGTAAAAAGTGCCTCCCCACAACCCACCTATCAACCCACCCCCACCCCTCAATCCATTGAAGATCAAATTCGAATTTCAATTCTTCTCTCCCTTACTCGAGCAAAACGTCTTCAACCTATCTATGAATTGTTTGATACAGCGGTAGAAGGGATTCGCGTCAACCCCCAACAAGATCAAGCTGTTGCCTATTTATTCCCGGTTGATCCGCAAACAGGCGAGGTGATCCCTACCGAACCCGGTCTAGCCATTTTACAACTCTCTGACAATGAATGGGAAGTATCCCTGCCAGGCGATCCAAATTGGTTCGCTCTGCTCAAAGGGCTCCCGGCAAACCTAGTTCCAACCGAGGAAAGAAACCTGTGGTTTGCGCGAGATGCCCAGATGAAAGCCCTCCAGGCAGTTGGACCATTTCATGGCTATCGTCTGCCCTGGGCGGCCGGGGTGACCATGCGCCTTACCCAAAGTGTTGCGCATGATCGTTACACTCCTAGCGGCAATGCTCACTATGCTTTCGATTTTGCCACACCAGGGCCAGCTCAGATGTTTAACCTCTTCGCCGCGAAAGGTGGCTATGTTTGGAGCGTTAAAGACGACTGTCCCAACGGTTCCGAAACCTGCTCTAATTGGATCGTGTTGCGCGATCCGAGCACCAACCCTGTGACCTATCAGCTCTATCTCCATCTTGCCCGAAACAGTATCCCAGCCTCCATCCGCTCCATTGGAACATTTGTCGAGCGCGGACAATTCATAGGTGTTGCGGATGACACCGGAGTCAGCACCGCCCATCACCTGCATTTTATGGTACATACCAATCCATCCTCCTATTGGGGAACATCGGTCGACATTACCTTTGAGGACGTCGATATAAACGGGGGAAGACCGCGCATTTTGGCTGACAAGCCTTACTGTCGAAGCACAGATGTTTGCGAACAATTCCGGAATGATTATGTCTCGCGGAATTACTATTTAGGAGACCAGACACCCCCCTACGGTGATCTCCTTGCTCCTTCGCTCGGAGATACTATATTCTCATCAAAAGTAAAGCTTGAAGGATGGGCAAAAGACGACTTAAGCGGGCTTTATGGAGCAAGGTTCATCGTCAAAACGGACAGTGGTTGGCAGGAGATCGGAGAAACCTTTACAACCAATTATTTCTCCTTCGAATGGGACCTCTGTACTGCGAACGTTTCCGATGGTCCCGTTTCCGTTGCTTTACGCATTTTCGACAAAGCCGGCAACCAATCCGTTGGCTTGCCGGGTTTGAGACATTTTTTCAAGCATTACGAATGCCCTGCAGCGCCTATAACACAATGCAACCCCTCACCAGACCAAATCGCAATTTTCTCTGAAAGCGATTATCAAGGCACTTGCGCCGTTTTTTCTAGTGGAAGTTATACCGATCTGGGAGCGGTTGGAAAACAAAATATCTCTTCTATTCTGATTGGCTCGAATGTCGTTGCGACGCTTTTTTTCAACAACAACTTTCGTGGCCGGGGTGAAACGTTTGTGTCGCCAGATGCCAATCTAGCAGATAATTGGATCGGCGATAAGTCGGCGTCATCTTTGGTTGTCTCTGCGCGCAATTCATTTCCGGCTACTCCTTACCCGGTCTCCCCGCTCAACAATGCTGCCCTACCATCAAACAGTTCGGTGACTTTCCACTGGGAAAATCTCGGCAGAGCCGGCGAATTTCAGGTCGAATTAACCCGCTCCGGCTCCTCGCCAAATCTATCGCCTTGGTTATCTGCTCCCTATTGGCAAGTTGGATCATTGTCATCAGGGACTTACACTTGGCGCGTACGCGGGAGAAATGCAAACGGAACAAGCAGTTGGTCAAACTCGTTCTCCTTTTCTATTCCAACAGCTTCTGATACCACACCTTCTAATCCTGTTTCCGTTCCCTTTATAGACGATTTTGAAACCGAGAAAGGCTGGAGTGCTTCGAGTTATTTTGATAAAACCGAGGAACTCAACCATACATCTAATGGAAAAACTAGTTGGAAATACGATACCAACAGCAAGCCCCAAGATGGATATGATACCGGGCAACCCAATTTCGGTTTCTTGACTTCGCCTCCGATCCAACTTCCCGCCTCTCCTGCTTACATGCTACGTTTTTGGTCATATTACCAAACTGAAAGCGACAAAGTGCATTGGGATCAACGCTGGGTGCAAATCTCGGTCGATGGCGGAGCGTTTCAAAATCTATATCAGTTCAGCGACGATCCAATGGAGATTTGGCTACAAAGCCCTCGACTTTCGCTGGCATCGTTTGCGGGAAAAACAATCCAAATCCGTTTTTACTTTAACACCTTGGATAAGAACAACAACAAACATAAAGGATGGTTTATTGATGACCTCAGCATAATCCCATTGGAAGCTTCATCTTGCCCGGCAACAAACGAACCCAACGACACAACCTCAAACGCTGTAGCAATCGTTCTAAACGCCAACATCCAAGCCGAGATCTGCCCCGCTGGAGATGTCGACTACTATAGATTTTTCGCCAACCAAGGTGATCGGATCGGTGTACAGGTTACTGCCGATCGCTCCAATCCAGATGCAATTCTCGACCCATACTTGTACCTGATCGATTCAGACGGCAAATCGGTGTTGGTTGAAAACGACGACAAAGTCCATGCCCGCCTGACCGACTCAAGCTTTTCCTATCAAATAAAACGTACGGGAGATTATTATCTCAAAGTAAAAGCGTTCAATCACCCCGCTGCTGGCGACGTTCCTTTGATACACGCCCTTACCTTAGTTAAGGATCATCAAGCTCCAGTAGGAACCTTTCTGACTCCTCAGAACAATCAAATCGTGATCGGAGAAATTTTCCCGATCCGGATGATCGTGTATGATGGAGGTGGTATCATCAGCCATGTCCGTTTTTATCGTCATTCAGCCAATTGGGAATCGGGCAAATGGGAAGTGCTGGGTGAAGATTGGGACGGGAGTGATGGCTGGGGCTACGACTTCACGGATTATTCCATCAATTTCTCAATTTGGGCGCGGATTTTCGATTTAGCGGGGAATTACGTAGATATTGGAGCATGGAATCTTTCGCATCCCCGATCGGCGTTTTTCTTCCCAATCATCTTCCGCTAAGCTATAATAACCCTATATGACCAAGCTGATCATCCAAATTCCTTGTTATAACGAGGAAACAACCCTCCCTGAGACTCTCCAATCCCTACCGAAACAAATCCCAGGCGTGGATGAAATAGAAATCTTGGTCATCGATGATGGTAGCATCGACCAGACCACTGCCGTTGCTGCCCGCCACGGCGTCAATCATATCCTGAGGTTTCCCCAACACGTAGGACTAGCCACTGCCTTTGCGGCCGGCCTGAACGCCTGTCTCGAACGCGGGGCAGACATAATTGTCAACACCGACGCCGACAACCAATACAACGCCACTGACATTCAAGCCTTGATTCAACCCATTCTGGACAAGAAAGCCGACATCGTCATCGGCGATCGCGGTGTCGCCAATCACCCCGAGTTTTCCCCACTAAAAAGGTTGCTCCAAAAATGGGGCAGCAAAGTCCTCGCCCTGACCTCTGGCTTAGAAATCCCCGACGCTACGAGCGGCTTTCGTGCCTATAGCCGGGAAGCTGCGCTAAAGACGATTGTTCTATCGGGTTATACCTATACCCTCGAGACGCTGATTCAAGCTGGATCAAAGGGATTAGCCGTTCGATATGTTCCTGTGCGCACCAACCCCAAGAAACGCCCATCGCGCTTGATTCGCAGCCTACCCGAGTATCTTGCTATCTCGACCATCACCATCATCCGTTCGTATGCCATGTATCGTGCTCTGCGCTTTTTCACCATCATTGGTGGACTTTTTATCCTGAGCGGTCTATTTCTTGGCATCCGATTTCTGATCATCCATTACATTTTACGTACCGGTGGGGGGAATCTCCAATCTCTCCTGCTTATGGCAG
>JAOAHK010000155.1 GCA_026415275.1 Anaerolineales bacterium | reverse complement strand
TTCCTCTGCCTCTCGAAGGATTACTTGGCAAGTTTGGCATGTATGCCATCTATCTATTGATCGGGCTTGCCTTTGGAGCAACCTTAGAAATGTCCGGCTTTGCCATCTCCACCCGCTTGGCAGCGCAATTCTATTTCAAAGACCTCACGGTCTTGAAAGTGATGTTTACCGCTATCGTAGTGGGTATGGTATTGATCTTCGGCGCTTCGGCGTTGGGTTGGTTGGATTACAATCTGATTTGGGTCAACCCCACCTACCTTTGGCCGGGCATTTTGGGCGGTTTCATCATGGGCATCGGTTTTATCATCGGCGGTTTCTGTCCGGGCACCTCATTGGTCTCATTAGCAACCCTGAAGCTGGATGGGTTGTTCTTTGCCCTCGGCAGCGCCTTTGGCATCTTCTTGTTCGGCGAGACAGTGGGTTTGTATGAGGACTTTTTTAACAGCAGTTATTATGGTCGTCTAACTCTGATGGATGTCTTCAACCTGCCGGCCGGTGTGGTGGTGGTCTTGGTGGTGCTGATGGCGTTATTCATGTTCTGGGGTGGTGAGCAGTTGGAGCGCATTTTCGGCAAGCGTGATCTCGCCAAAGAGCCTCGCTTGCGCGTAGCGGGAGCAGTCGCTCTCTTTTTGGCTGCGCTGGTGGTTATGTTGATCGGCGAACCCACCCCGGCGGAGAAGTGGGCGCGCATTGCGCTTGAAAAAGAAGCCCAGTTGCGCAACCGCGAAGTGCAAATCCATCCCGGCGAACTGTTAGATTCCCTCGCAAACGACCAACTGCGCGTGGTGATGATCGATGTGCGCCCCCAGGCGGATTACAACCTCTTCCATCTGCGCGGGGCACGCAATGTGCCACTGGAGCAAGTGCGCTCGATGATCCCCTCTTTGCTTTTGGAACGCACCGATAACCAAGTGATCGTGGTGATGAGCAACGACGAAGCAGCGGCAACTGAAGCGTGGAAAATTTTGGTGGCAGAAAGCGTCCCTAATGTCTATATCCTCGAAGGCGGGATCAACCACTGGCTAGAACTCTTTGCCGCCGAAGACCCGCAGATCGTCCCCACGCCACCCCCAACGTTGGGGCTAGACTATATTCGCTATCAATTCCCAGCGGCGTTGGGAGATCGCTACCCGGCGGCAGATCCGTTTGCTCACGAGTATAAGTTTGAGTATACGCCGAAGATCAAGTTGCAGCTCAAGCGTGGGCCCAGCGGCGGCGGTTGTGGATAGCTGCCCTTACTCCTAAGCCCTCCCCGACTTCGGGGAGGGGTACCTATTTCCCCTCGCCCCATGGGAGAGCAGCCAGGGGTGAGGGCTCTAGTCCAGCGAGCGCAATGGCTCTTCGATCAGCCCCTTCAGCGTCTGCAAGAATTGCGCGCCGCGGGCGCCATCCACGACACGATGATCCAACGAGAGCGTCAACCGTAAGCGCGGTTGAACCATCATTTGACCTTGCTGTGCGATGACTTTCTCTTCGATAGTCCCAATAGCCAAAATTCCCGCTTCTGGCGGATTGATAATGGCACTGAACGCGCTAACCCCAAACATGCCTAGATTGCTCAAAGTGAAGGTGCCACCGCTCATCTCTTCGAGGCTGAGACGGTTGGCTTGAGCGCCAGCAATCAGCTTTTGGCGGCGAGCGGCAATCTCCAAGACGCCTAATTGATCGGCTTTATGGATGACTGGAACGAGTAACCCTTCTTCGACCATCACCGCCAAGCCCAGATTTATCTCTTGGTGTAGCACAATGTCTTCACCAATCCAACTGGCATTTAAACGGGGATGTTGGCGCAAAGCCAGAGCAGTCAGTTTGAGCAGGAGATCGGTAATAGTGACCTCATTATGCCCTCGAGCACGCAATTGTTCTCTCCAAGCCAGCAGAGCAGAGGCATTGACCTCACTCTCCAAGAAAAAGTGCGGGACGGTTTGCCAACTCTCTGCCATGCGCTTTGCCATCGTCTTCCACATGCGGCTGGCAGCAAAGGGTTGTGCTGCCACAGGAGGTTGTGGCGCAACCGGCGTCGGTGGAACTCGATTTTGAATGGCTTGCAAGACATCTGCAGCTAAGATGGCTCCGTCAGGACCGCTGCCATGCAGGGCTCCAAAAGCAATGCCGGCTTCTTGCGCCAGGCGGCGTGCTTTGGGCGAAGCCAAAACGCGCGGGGGAGAGGCTTTCTGCGTTTGGGGTTGGGCTGCCAGATAGGCTAAGACGTCCTCTTTGGTAACCCGATCGCGGCTAGACGGCACCTTCTGAATGTCGATACCTTTCTCCGCAGCGAGACGAGCCGCGACCGGGCTGATTAACTTGGTCGGTGGCTCAGCAGAGGGGATTGAGGGTTGCGTCTGCGCTTGGGGAGGGGTGGGAGCGGGCAGTGCTTCGCCCTCTGCGAGGATATGGGCAATCACTTGCCCAACAGGAACATCCTCACCCGGTTGTGCGCGCACGTTTGCCAAAACGCCGCTGGCGGGAGCTTCGATCTCCACGGTGGTTTTATCCGTTTCGATCACCATAATCGGTTGCCCTTTGGTCACCTTTTCGCCCTCTTGGACTAACCATTCCAATAACTTACCGGTATCTTGGGCAATGCCTAGGGCGGGCATGAAGACTTCGGTTGCCATGCTTGTCCTCCTCTCTCCCTACGTCTCAAACCCGACCGCAGAGCGTTTTTGCCATCTCAACCACCTGAGCAGGGGTGGGAACAGTCAAGTCTTCCAAGGCAGGCGAGAATGGGATGGGTACATCCATCGCGCCCAGACGTTTGACCGGCGCATCGAGATAGTAAAAGGCACCGTCGGCGATGATGGAAGCAATCTCGGCGGTGACGCCATACGAGAGATGCCCTTCGTCGATCACAATAGCACGGCTGGTCTTTTTCGCCGAGTTGATCAGGGTTTCGGTATCCAGAGGCTTTAGCGTGCGCGGATCGACCACTTCGGCTTCAATGCCGATTTCAGCCAGGATTTTGGCTGCTTCCAGGGCGACATGCACCATGCTGCTTGTGCCCACTAGCGTGATGTCTTTCCCTACGCGCTTGATGTCCGCTACGCCAAGGGGAATGGTATATTCGCCTTCTGGCACCGGTCCCTTGAGTTGAAACATCATCTTATCCTCAAAGGTGACCACTGGGCTGTTATCGCGAATTGCCGATTTCAATAACCCTTTAGCGTCGTAGGGAGTCGAAGGGGCAATCACCTTCAAGCCGGGGATGTGGCAGAGCCAAGCGTGCAGGGATTGGGAATGCTGCGCCGCCGAACGACGGGTGGCACCAAGCGTGGTGCGCACGACCATTGGGACACTCCATTTGCCGCCGGACATATAATGAATTTTGGCTGCCTGATTGACCAACTGGTCCATGGCTAGGGTGATGAAGTCACCGAACATGATGTCTACAATCGGGCGCATTCCGGTCATGGCTGCGCCGACGCCGATGCCGGTAATACCGGCTTCGGCGATGGGCGAATCGATGATGCGCTCTTTGCCAAATTCTTCAACCAGCCCTTTCAACACCTTGAAGGTGGTTCCGGCTTCGGCGATGTCCTCGCCGATCATGAACACGCGCGGATCACGGCGCATCTCTTCAGCGATCGCCTCGTTGACCGCCTGACCAAAAGTGATTTCACGAACAGCATTAGGCGTAGACATGTTGATCCACCTCTTCTTTGGGAGGATAAGGGGCATTGATGGCAAATTGAACGGCCGCTTCGACCTCGGCGCGGATTTCGTTTTCGATCTGGGTGAAAACATTTGAGTCAGTCAGTTTGCGATCCAGCATCCAATTGGCAAGCAATTTCAAGGGGTCGCGCTCGGTCATCCAGTAAAGTTCCTCTTCCTTTGAGCGATAGTAGCTGCGGTCGATGTCTCCGACATGATGACCGTAAAAGCGATAGGTATTACAGAGCAAAAATGAGGGACCTTCGCCTTTGCGGGCGCGTTCGATCACTTGTCCCGCGGCTTCATAAACGGCTAAAACATCCTGTCCGTCCACTTCTACTGCGTTCATCCCAAAGGCAGCCGGGCGGCCTAAAAAGGTTCCAGCCGTCGTTTCCTGATAAGGGGTATATTCATTGTAAAGATTGTTTTCACAACAATAGATCACAGGTAACTTCCAGAGTTGCGCCATGTTCATCGATTCATAAACCAAGCCTTCGTTCAGCGCGCCTTCGCCGAAGAAGCAAACCACAACCCGATCCAACCCCTGCATCTTCATGGAGAGCGCCGCGCCGGTGGCAATGCCGGCGCTGCCGCCCACAATGGCGTTGGCACCTAGGTTGCCGCTGTCGGGATCGGCGATGTGCATCGAACCACCTTTGCCATGGCAGTAGCCGGGGTGCTTGCCCAGCAGCTCGGCAAACATGCGGTCGAAGCTGGCGCCCTTAGCCAGACAGTGCCCATGGCCGCGGTGCGTGCTGGTAATGTAATCGTCCTTGCGCAAAGCTTCGCAGACACCCACTGCAACAGCTTCCTCCCCAATGTACAGGTGCGCTAAGCCGGGCATGATGGCGCGCTGATAGAGTTCGTTGGTTTTCTCTTCGAAGGCGCGGATCCGAAACATCTGCTGATAAAAATGAAGGAGTTGTTCGACATCGTATTCTTTGCTCATTGTTCACCTCTAATACATCGCAATACCGGCGGAAACGTTGACATCCTCCCCCGTAATCGAGTTTGCCCAATCGGAGCAGAGGAAGACCGCCGTGGCGGCAACCTCTTCGGGTGGGATAAACCGATGTAGGGGGGAATTAGCCTTCATTCTCTCCCGAGCTTCCTCTACGGTGATGCCTTGCTCTTTGGCTTGAGTCTCGAAAATCCACCTCAAGCGTTCACCTTCCATTGGTCCCGGCGAGATCACATTGACCCGAATATTATAAGGGCCAACTTCCCAAGCTAAGGTGCGGGCTAAGCCCACTAAGGCGATCTTCGAAACGGCGTAGGGTGTGCGGTTGAGCAAGGGACGTTTGCCGGTCATTGAACCAATGATAATGATCGAACCCGATCGGCGTTCGATCATCGCCGGCAAGAAAGCCTTACAGCAAAGGAAGACGCCGGTGGTGTTGACATCCAACGTCTGCTTCCAATCCTTAAGATCGATTTTCCAGAGAGGAGCGGAAGGACCAGTAATTCCGGCGACGTTTGCCAAAATGTCCACCCGCCCAAAAGCTTCTAGGGTTTGCTTAGCACAGCTCTGCACGCTCTCTTCATCAGAGACATCCATTCTTAAGGGCAAAGCTTTCTGCCCCATGGCTTCGATTTGGGCTTTGAGTTCTTGTAAGGGTTCGGTCATTAGATCGGCAATGACCACATCGGCACCGGCTTTAGCGAAGGAGAGGGCAACCTGCGAGCCGAGACCGCGGGCGCTGCCAGTCACCACAGCGACTTTCTGGTCTAATAATTTCATTGAAACCTCCTTTGGGATAGAAATGGAGCAAAAAACAATTGCATGAAAGTAAACTCAGCTTAAATAATCATCGATAATCAATAATCGATTATAATTATACCACACTGCTTGTCAACCTTCAGCAGGTATAACCATTTTGCGGGAGGTTTATCCCGAATCAAGGACTAGGATTTCAAAATGGCAACCATCGCCGTTTTAGGCGCATTTGACACCAAAGGCAGTGAATTCCTTTATCTCATCCAACAAATCGCGGCACGCAATCATCAGGTGGTGCGGATCGATTTCAGTGTCTTGGGAGACCCACCCTTCGCAGTTGAGATCCCTGCTGCCCGAGTTGCCGAAGCGGGCGGTGTTCCCTTATCTGAACTGCGCCAGAGGGGTTCGCGCGGCGAGGCAATGTGCGTGATGGCAAGCGGCGCAGCTAAAGTAGTAAGTGAATTGCATCAACACGGCAAAATCGATGGCATCATCGCCATGGGCGGCTCTGGTGGTACCTCGGTATTCCTTGAAACAGCCCGTCATTTGCCATTAGGCTTTCCCAAAGTGTTGGTTTCCACCCTTGCCAACCCTGCAGCAAACGATCCGGTGGCGATTCATGATTTTGTTCTGGTGCCTTCGATCGTCGACATTGCCGGCTTGAACCGTATCAGCCGCCGCATGATCCATCAGGCTGCCCATGCCATCTGTGGCATGGTGGAAGGGCGACTCACCGAGACAGGGGAGGACAAGCCGATCATCGCTGCAACAATGTTGGGAAACACAACTCCTGCAGTGGATCGAGCGCGGCGCATCTTCGAAGCGGCTGGATATGAAGTGTTGGTCTTTCATGCCATTGGCAACGGCGGGCGCACGATGGAAAGTCTGATCCAAGGGGGTTGGATCGACGCAGTGTTCGACCTGACTACGGTAGAATTGGCTTCCGAGTTGGTCGGCTCTGCTGCGTATTCGGCGGGTCCCCAACGATTAACTGCTGCGGCGCAGAAGGGCATTCCCCAAGTGGTCTCGGTGGGCTGTTTAGAC